>JASHVY010000201.1 GCA_030044345.1 Acetobacteraceae bacterium
CATTCTCAAGCAGGCTCTCAGACCTTCGCTTCGGCCGGCGCGAAATAGTGCCTCCCCATCCCTTTCTGGTTTTCGTAGATCGACCCCTGGTGCGCGGCCGGCGGCAGCGGCAAGCGCACCGGCACGGCGGCAAGCCTTGGTTCGAGGGTCGGGCGACCGGCCACCATCAGTTCATCGAAGGCTGCGATCCCGCCAGGAAAGCCGAGCAGCGGCCAGGCATCCGCCGCGCGGAACTGAAAGAGGAGCAGCCGCCGGTCCCGCGTGGAGCTGTTGGGCGCCGAGCCATGCACGGCCCGCACGTGATGCACCGTGATCGCGCCCGCCTTGCCGGTGAGCGGGATCGCGCTGGAGAAATCGACCTCGCTGCGCGTTGGGTCCATCGCGCCGCAGAATACCCCGTCCGCATGATGGTCGAACACGGAACCGCGATGGCTCCCCGGCACGATGAGCAGCGGGCCGTTGGCGAGCTCCATATTATCCATCATCACGCCGACGGCCGCGAGATCGTCATTGGTGTGGGGATAAAAGGCCCAGTCCTGGTGCCATTCCACGGCCGCGCCGAACCCGGCGGATTTCATGTTGAGCTTTGCGGTGTCGAAGCGGATATCCGGCCCCCAGAGATCCTGGAGCACGGCGATGATCCGCGGATGGCGCACCAGCCGCGCGTACGCCGGATGGTGGAGGTGCGGTGCCTTGATGCGCCGCACGCGCGGCGCCTTCGGCGTGTGGCTGTCCTCGAGATCGTAGATATCGGTGTGATCGGTCAATCCGCGTGCGCCGGCAACGAACCCGTCCGTGACACGGCAGAGTTCTGCAACTTCCTCAGCACTCAGCACATTCGGCACGACGATCGCGCCGATCTCGCGATAGGTTTCGATCTCGGCCTGGGTCAGCATCGCCTTTCCCTCCGTTCCCGCTTATCAAGTCTAATCCTGGCGCGGACCCGGGTCCATTGACCGCATCTCAACGCCGTGCTGGCCTCATTTGCGTTCAGAGGAAGAAGTCCATGGCGCTCATCACCAATCACACCTTGCGCAAGCTCAAGGCGGGCGAGCTCGTGCTCGGCCTCGGCGTGCATCATTTGCGCACGGCTGCCGTGCCCCAGCTCGCCGCGGCGATCGGCTTTGACTGGCTCTTCATCGATACCGAGCACGGCGCCTTCTCCATCCAGGAGGCAACGCAGATCTGTCTCGCGGCGCTTCCGACCGGCATCACCCCGATCGTGCGCGTCTGCGCCGGGGCGATCGATGAGGGCACGCGCGCGCTCGACAATGGCGCGATGGGAATCGTCGTTCCGCACGTCAATACACAAGCGGAAGCGCGCCGTATTGCGAGCGCCTTCCGCTTTCCTCCCGTTGGCCACCGTAGCTGGGGCGGGCCGCCTGCGATTTATGGATTCCAGCCGCCATCGCCGGCCGAGGCGCAGGTCGCGATCAATAACGAGATCCTCGTCTGCGCCATGATCGAGACGCCCGAGGCCGTGGCCAATGCGCGCGAGATCGCCGCCGTTGCGGGGATCGATGCGCTGCTGATCGGCACCTCCGATCTCAGCGCCGAGATGGGTGTCTCCGGCCAGCTCGGGCACGAAAAGGTTCAGGCTGCCTACGCCGAAGTCGCCACGGCCTGCCGCGCCGAGAAGAAATTCCTTGGCATGGGCGGGGTCTATGACGAGCAATGGGCAGCGCACTATATCGGGCTCGGTGCGCGCTTCGTCCTCGGCGGCGGCGATCACGCTTTCATTCTGAGCGCCGGCACCGCGCGCAGCCGCTTTCTTCGCGGTCTCGCGGAAAAGAGGTAGCAAAAGAGGGGGTGGGCCGACGGAATAACCAGAGGTTTCCCCTCCGGATCAGTCGATGCGGAGCCGTGCGAAGACTGCGATCTTTGCCCCATCCACCGTCAGCGAGAAGCCGAGCGTGGCGAGGAAAAGGAGCGCAATGGCCGCGACCGGCAGCGGACTCATCAGTACTCCCAAAACGGCGAAGCTGCTTACCACCGCAATGTCGGCAACGGCGGCGACCAGGATGATCGGTGCCGGTCGCGAGCGCCATACATGCACCCGCTCGCGCAGGACGAACATCACGCCCTGGTTCGCGAAGACCAGGGTCGCAAAGACCAGCGTCTGCATCTGGTGTGGGCTGAAGCGCAGCCAGTACCATCCGGCCGCGAGCACCGTGACGCAATAGACCAGCTTGAGGAGAGCGAGCGGCACGGCAGCGATGACCAGATTGCGGATATGCCACACATTGGGATAGGGCGCGGGCTGTGCCCTGTCCGCCGTGCGGGACATCGTCACGAAATCATTGGTCAGCATGGAAAGCGCCAGCAGCAGCGGCGTCAGCACCGCGTGGTGCGTTATCACCAGACCGACGCCGAGCACCACCAGAGTCGCGCATTTGTTGATGAGGATCGTCAGCGTATAGGTGAGAATGCGCTGGAAGGCGGAGCGCCCTTCCTTGATTGCGGTGACGATCCCGCCGAGACCCGGCTCCGTCAGCACCATGCCGGCCGCAGCCTTGGCGACATCGGTCGCGGTTGAGACGGCAATGCCCATCTGGGCCTGCCGTAGGGCGGGGGCATCATTGGCGCCGTCGCCGCACATGCCGACGGAGTGGCCGGAGCGCTGAAACGCCTTGACCAGACGAAATTTCTGCTCCGGAAACACACCGGCATAGACCGCGAAGTCGGACGCAGCGACGCTTTCAGGGATTTTTCCCGGCGGGCAAACGACGCCCAAGAGCCCGATCTTGCGGGCAACGGCGGCGGCGGTCGTTGCCGCGTCGCCGGTGACCATAATGGTGGAGACGCCAAGCGAGCGAAGCTCCGCGAGAAGACCGGCCGAGTCCGCGCGCGGCGGATCGCTGAACGCGATCAGCCCGATCATTTCCATATCGCAAGGAGGCCCGGCCGCGATGGCGATGGTCCGGAACCCCGCCCGCGTGAACGAATCAAGATCCGCGGCGGCCGCTTCCGAAAAGGGTGCGATCGCCGCCACGACCGAAGGCGCCCCTTTGACGACGCGGATCTCGCGTCCCCGCTCGCTCGCGAGCGCCTCGGCCATCTTGACGGCCGGATCGAACGGCGTGAAGCGCACGGAACCGAACCGTTCCGCCGCGCCGCCCTTATGCGAAGCCGCCAGCGCACGGATGGCGGAATCGATCGGGTCCCCGCCCTCGGTGGAGCTCGCGAGCGCCGCATAGGCCAGCACATCCTCCTCGCCATGGCCCGACCGGGCCGGGCGGACCGCGCTTACCGCGAGCTCGTTTCGCGTCAATGTGCCGGTCTTGTCGGCGCAGAGCACGTCGATCGTCGCCGCCTCGTGCAAAGCCGAAAGCCGGGTCAGAAGCACACCTTTGAGCGCCAGGGTTTTCGCGCCGAGCGCGGCCGCCAGGGTGAAGGTGGCGGGCAGCGCCACCGGCACGGCCGAGAGAAGGGCCGTGAGCACGAGCGGAATGATCTCCGCCACTCCCAACCCGATGATTCGTGCATAGCCCACCAGGAGGACGACGATCGCGAAATTGACCACGGTGAGGTTGCGCACGATGCCGAGGACCACCTTCTGCTCCGCGCTCTCGACATGGGCGACGCGAACGAGCTCCGCCGTGCGGCCGAAATAGGTGTGCGTTCCCGTGGCATGCACTTCGGCGACCGCTTCGCCGCGGCGGACCAGCCCGCCGGCATAGGCGATGTCACCGACGCCCATTTCGGCAGGAACGGATTCTCCCGTGAGCATCGACTGGTCGATCAGCAGCGAGCCGCCCGTAATCTTGAGATCGGCGGGAACGACATTGCCGAGCGAGAGCTGCACGACATCGCCTGGAACGAGATCCGCCGCCGGCACCTCACGCCACGCGCCATCACGCTGCACGCGCACCTGGAGGGTGAGGCGCCGCTTCAGGAGGGCCAGGGCCGCATTGGCCCGGCCTTCCTGGAAAATGCCGAGCCCCACATTCAGGACCAGGAGTGTCGCGATCATCAGCGCCACGAGACGTTCGCCGAGAAGGATTTGCAGCAGGACCGTCGCCTCAAGCATCCATGGCACCGGCGCCCAGAAGTGACGGACGAGCCGGGCCAGAGGATGCTCTTTCTCTTCGGCGATCGCGTTCGGGCCGAACTGTGCCCGCAGGCGCGCAACCTCCGCCGTGGCGAGGCCGGCCGGAACGGATGAGGAAGAGAGAGCTTCCTGGAGGCGGGTGCTCATGGGGAATGCCCGGCCATGGGTCCATATTCATGACAATCCTGCTCGCCTTGGCCCGCCTTGACCTCTATCAACGCAACCCGGTGCGGGAAACGGTGCAGTTCCATCATGCCGTTCGCATTCAGCCCCGGCGCCGGGCTCGTTCCCGGGCGATTCCGTCCGCTCGCGGAGATACTGGTCGCGATCCTCGTGCTCGCCGTCTGCGCGTCGCTCGTGCTCGGCTCGGCCGGCACGCTCGCCCCTCTCACCACCATCACTTCGCGCCCCATCCGGCTCGATCCGGCGTGGCTTCCCTATTATGCGCTCCGCACCGTGCTCCGGATGCTGGCGGCGATGGCGGCCTCGCTCCTCTTCACCTTCATCTATGGCACGCTCGCGGCGAAGAGCCGCCGCGCCGAGCCAGTGCTGATCCCGCTGCTCGATGTCCTGCAATCGGTGCCGGTTCTCGGCTATCTCTCCTTCACCGTCCTCTTCTTCCTCCACCTCTTCCCCGGCCGCGTGCTCGGCGCGGAGCTGGCGGCCGTGTTCGCCATCTTCACGAGCCAGGCCTGGAACATGACCTTCAGCTTCTACCAGGCGCTGAGGACGGTGCCGCACGATCTCGAAGAAGCCGCCCGCGCGTTCCGCTTTCCGGCCTGGCAACGATTCTGGCGCCTCGAAGTGCCCTTCGCGATGCCGGGTCTCGTCTGGAACATGATGATGAGCATGTCCGGCGGCTGGTTCTTCGTCGTCGCCTCCGAGGCGATCACGGTCGGCGATCGCAGCATCGCGCTGCCGGGCATCGGCTCTTATGTGGCGGTGGCGATCGCGCGGCAGGATCTTCGGGCAGTCGGCTGGGCGATTCTCGCCATGACCCTCGTGATCATCGTCTATGACCAGCTCCTGTTCCGGCCGCTGGCCGCATGGGCCGATATGTTCCGCGTCGAGCAGACCGCGCGGGAGCCGGCGCGTGCCTGGTTCCTCCAGCTTCTTCGCCGCTCGCTTCTCGTCCACGGGATGGTTTTCCCGGCATCACTGTTTTTGCGCTGGCTGCTGCGCGCGCGCCTTCTCAATCCGCCCCCATCTTCCGCGTCGCGCTCCGGGCGGAGCTGGCTTCTGGACATCGTCTGGTACGGCGCCGTGCTCGTGGCACTTCTCTGGGCGGGCAATGTTCTCGTCCACTTCGCGGCGAAAGAGCTTCATTGGTCAGATATCGAAACGACTTTCCGCCTCGGCTTCTATACCCTTCTCCGCGTGCTCATCCTGGTCGTGCTTGCCTCGATCATCTGGGTTCCGCTCGGCGTGATGATCGGGTTGCGCCCGCGGCTCGCCGAACATGTGCAGCCTCTGGCCCAGTTTCTCGCCGCCTTTCCCGCCAATCTTCTCTTCCCGCTGGCCGTGTTCCTCATCCTGCGATGGCGGCTCGACCCGAATCTCTGGCTGAGCCCGCTGATGATTCTGGGCACACAATGGTACATCCTTTTCAACGTCATCGCCGGGGCGACCGCCTATCCGACCGATCTTCTGGAGGCAGCGTCCGAGTTTCGCTTCCGCGGCTGGCAATGGTGGCGGCGCGCGGTGCTGCCGGGGATCTTCCCTTATTTCGTGACCGGCGCGATCACCGCTTCGGGCGGGGCGTGGAATGCGAGCATCGTCGCCGAGACAGTCTCCTGGGGCGACCGCACGCTCTCGGCGCAGGGCCTCGGCGCGTATATTGCGCGAATGACCGTGGCCGGTGACTATCCGCGCATCGTGCTCGGTGTCGCTGTCATGTCGTTCTTCGTCGTTTTCTTCAATCGCGTTCTGTGGCGTCCGCTCTATGCCCTCGGTGAGCGGCATTTCCGGCTGGATTGATGAACGCGTCGGCGCCAGCGGAGATTCTGCTCGCGGCGAAGGGCGTGCGCTGCGAATTCCCCCGCCCTTCGGGCGAGCCGCAGATCGTTCTCGAAGACATCCATTTCACCCTTGCCACGGGCGAGATCGTCGGGCTGCTCGGGCGCTCGGGCTGCGGCAAATCGACCCTGCTCCGGATCGTGACGGGCCTGATGCGTCCGACCCGCGGGGAAATCCTCTATCGCGGCAAGAAGATCGCCGGGCCCACCCTGGGCATCGCGATGGTGTTCCAGACCTTCGCGATCTTCCCCTGGCTCACCGTGCTTGAGAACGTCAAGGCCGGGCTGGTTGCCGAGCGCGTCCCCGAGCGCGAGGCGGCGCGGCGCGCTGAGGAGGCGATCGCACTCATCGGGTTGGACGGCTTCGAGAATGCCTATCCGCGCGAGCTTTCCGGCGGCATGCGCCAGCGCGTCGGCTTTGCCCGCGCGCTCGTGGTGGGGCCTGAGATTCTCGTCATGGATGAGCCCTTCTCCGCTCTCGACGTGCTGACGGGAGAGACGCTCCGCTCCGACCTTCTCGATCTCTGGTCGGAGCACAGGCTCGGGCTCCATGCCATCCTGCTGGTGACGCACAATATCGAGGAGGCGGTCTCTCTCTGCGATCGCATCCTGGTGATGTCCTCCCATCCGGGGCGGATCAGCACCGAGATCGCGGTGCCGCTTTCCCATCCGCGCGACCGCCTCTCCCCGGAGTTCCGCGCCATCGTCGAGGATATCTATGCGCGCATGATGGCCGGCCCCGCGCCGCAGCGCAGCGGGAAATCCACAGTCGGCACCGTGACGCTGACGAGCTGGCTGCCGGTGATCTCGGCCACGCGCATCGTCGGGCTGACCGATACTCTGAACCTCGTTCCCTTCGCCGGCGAGGCCGAGCTATCGGCGCTCGCCGCCCGCCTCAGCCTCAATGTCGCCGGGCTCTTCCGCGTCGCGGAGGTTGCGCGCATGCTCGGGTTCGTAGAGTTCCACGACGCCACGTTGCGCCTGACCGCGGCTGGACGCGCGCTCGCCGACGCAGGCATCCGGGAACGCAACGGCGTGTTCGCGGAGCATCTTCTGCGCGCAGTCCCACTCGCCGCCTTCATCCACCGCGTGCTGGAGGAGCGCCCGAATCACGAAGCCCCGAGAAGCCGTTTTCTCGAAGAGCTCGAGGATCATCTGAGCCCGAGTGAAGCCGAGCATACGCTCACGGCCGTGACCAATTGGGGCCGCTACGCCGACATCTTCTCTTACGATCACCGGACGCGCCTCTTCCGCCTCTCATCCCCCTGATGGCTCATTTCCGCCAGAACCAGGTGGCAACCGTCAGCACCACCGAGAGCAGGAGGGAGATCACGACGCAGGAGCCGAGCGGCAGATAGACCCGGACAGGCCCTTTTCCGAAACGAAAATCACCAGGCAGATGGCCAAGCCAGGGAAAGACGAGCCCGAGCAGGACAAGGCCTAATCCGACGGCGATCAGCAGCCGTCCGGTCATGAGTCTAGAGCGGGATGGGTTCGCCCACGCTCAGCCATCCCGCTCTTGGTTATCGTTCTGTCGCGTGATTCAGACCTCCGGTGATCCCACCTTCGGTCATCACGCTCTCGCGCGAGATGAGATCGCGTGCGCTCACCCATCCCGCTCTCGGTCATTGGTTTCTCGCGTGATTCAGACCTCCGGTGATCCCACCTTCGGTCATCACGCTCTAATCGGCGGCTTTCTTGCTCTCCCATTCCGCCACCGCGATACGCGGCATCTCGAAGCGCTCGCGTGTATGCGTGT
>JASHVY010000202.1 GCA_030044345.1 Acetobacteraceae bacterium
ACACCGGGCACGCGCTCGCGCAGCATGGTGAAGATGCGGGCCAGATCCTCGGGCAGCGCGTAGCCGACCGTATCGGGGATATTGATGGTGGTGGCGCCCGCCTCGATCGCCGCTTCGACGCAGCGGCAAAGAAAATCAGGCTCGGTGCGGCTTCCGTCCTCGGCCGACCATTCGACATCGTCGGTGAAGCGGCGGGCGAGCGTGACGGAATTGGTGACCGCTTCGAGCACCACCTCGGGCTCCATGCGGAGCTTGTATTTCATATGGAGCGGGCTGGTGCTGATGAAGCTGTGGATGCGCGGCCGCCCGGCCGGGCGCACCGCCTCGGCGGCACGGAGGATGTCCTCGCGGCCGGAACGGGCAAGGCCGGCAATGACCGGGGCATCAGGAGACTTGAATTTCTCGGCAATGGCGCGGACGGACTCGAAATCTCCGGGCGAGGCGATCGGAAAACCGGCCTCGATCACGTCCACGCCGAGCTCGGCCAGGGTCTCGGCAAGCCGGAGCTTCTCCGAGAGGTTCATCGAGAAGCCGGGCGACTGTTCGCCGTCGCGGAGCGTGGTGTCGAAAATAATGACGCGGTCCTCGGCGACGTCGCCGAAGCTCGGATGAGGGATGGCAGGCATGGCGGGCACTCCTCGGGTTTGCTGCGACGGCGACTTCAACCCCCTGAACGATGCCCAGGCCCCATGGCCTGCAGCGTCACGCCCAGGGGGAAATAAGTCGCGTGCTAAGTCGGAGGAGGAGGCCGAGGGCAGCCAGACGCACGACGCCGCGCGCGCATCGGCACGGCAGACGGGCCAGACAGAACGCACCTCGAACCATGGACAAAATCATAGCCATCTCGGGCCATGCGCGCAAGGCCCACGCAGCAGGGGCACGGTATGGTGTGAAGGCTAGACTTTTCGCGCGGCTCTATTCTATCTCCCTTGGCCTCCATCCCATGGCCAGGACCGGAGATGAGGGGGCTGCAAATTTGCTGCTATGCCCGCCGCTTTTCCGCCGAACTTCGCAGCGATAGCCATGCCCTTGCCGCCACAACTTCCGCCCGCATCCATCCAGCCCGCCGTGCCAAACCTGCGCGCCTCTTCCTTGCTCGCCGCCCTGCTGGCCGCCGCCCTGCTCGGCCTTAGCGCATGCAGCGGGGACTATTCGCCCAACACCTATGCTGCGGCAGCCGCGCAGCAGGCGAATGCGGTGACGCGGGGGGTGATCATCGGCGTGCGGCCAGTGATGATCACTCCGGACGGAACGGTGGGCGCCGTCGCCGGCGGGGCCGCGGGCGGCGTGGCCGGCTCGCAGGCACCGGGCGGCGCCGTCGCTTCGGCCTTTGGCGCCATCGGCGGCTCGCTGATCGGCGGGATCGCCGGGAGCGCGGCCCAACGCACCGCCGAGGACACCAAGGCCTGGGAGTACATCGTCCAGCAGGTGGACGGAAAGCTCGTGTCGGTGACCCAGACCGACCGCACGCCGCTCGCCATCGGCACGCATGTGCTGGTGATTGCCGGCAAGCAGGCGCGGGTGGTGCGGGATTACACGGTGGCGCTGCCTGCTGCCCCGCCAAAAACCGCAACAGAGACCGAGCCGGTGCCGGCACCGATCATCGTCATGCCGCTCGCTTCCTCGCCGGCACAGGCCCCGGCACAAGCCCCGGCCACGCCGACGCAAGCCGCTGCGGCGAATGCGCACACGTCTCAGGGCGCAGCTCAGGCGGCCGCTCAGGGAGCCGCCCCAAGCGCAACCGACGCTCCTTCACCCCCAATCCAGACCCCACCTCCTCAGACCCCATCTCCTCAAACTCCGGCCCAGGCCCCGTCTTCTCCTACCGCTTCTCCCACCGCCCCGGCGCCATCGACGCCCTGACGGGGCCTCAGAGACGGAGTTTCAGAGCAGCGCGAGCTGGCGCGGCTCGACCCGGCCAGGCGAGACGAACTGGCTCGTATCGAGCGGGAGCGGAGGATCGGCCAGACCGTATTTCTGCGCCGCGCGGACGAAACGGGCAGCCATCAGGCCGGCATAGGGGCCGCTGCCCCGCATCCTTCCATGGAAGTTCGGGTTGTTGAGCCGTCCCTCCCGTGTCTGGCGGATGAGACTCAGCACATGGCGCGCACGGTCGGGCCGATGCTCGGCGAGCCAGCCTTCGAAGAGCGCCTTCAGCTCATGCGGCAGACGCAGCAGCACGAAAGCCGCATGACGCGCCCCGGCCTGCGCGGAAGCGGCAAGAATCCGTTCCATCTCGGCGTCATTGAGGCCAGGGATCATCGGCGCCGCCATCACGCCCACCGGGACACCGGCCTTCGCGAGCTCGGCGATCGCCCCGAGCCGCCGCGCGGGGGATGAAGCGCGCGGCTCCATGCTGCGGGCAAGCGCGGGATCGAGGGTGGTGACGGAGACATGCACCCGCGTGAGCCGGCGCTTGGCCATCCGCGTGAGGATATCGAGATCGCGGACCACGCCGGCCGACTTGGTGACGATGGTGAAGGGATGGCCGGCGTGCTCCAGCGTTTCCAGCACGGCACGGGTGAGCGCCAGCCGCCGCTCGACCGGCTGGTAGGGGTCCGTGTTGGAGCCGAGCGCGATCGGGCGGACGACATAGCCCGGCTTCCCGATCTCACGCTCGAGCAGGCGGGCGATATCGGGCTTGAAGAGGATCTTGGTCTCGAAATCGAGGCCCGGCGAATAGCCGAGATAGGCATGGCTCGGCCGGGCATAGCAGTAGACGCATCCATGCTCGCAGCCGCGATAGGGGTTGACCGCCCGGTCAAAGCCGATGTCCGGGCTCTCATTCCAGGCGATCGCCGTGCGGGTGGCATCCCGGATCAGGCTGGTCTCGAGGGATGGAGGCGGGTCGGGCATGCCGGGCGTGGCCCAGCCATCGTCGAAGGCTTCGGTCTTTTGGGCTTCGAAGCGGTTGGGCGGATTGAGGGTGGCGCCGCGGCCCTTGCGCACGAGACCCGGCATGCGCGCCTCAGGCGGAGGTTCGGCCATGCCGGCCCGCTCGAGCGCCGCGAGAGCTTCTCCGTCGCGATCGGAGTTCGGACCATGATGCGCGAAGGACATGGTCATGTTCCCTATTCGTTCGAGCGGAAGCTTGGTCCGTTACGACAAGGGAGTCAAGAACAGAATACGAACATCCTTTCGTCCAGATACTTTCGCCCCCATCCTTTCGGCCCAGGCCCGCTGACCGGGCCCCCACGCGCTCGCCGATACGCTCGCCGATGTTCGCGGCCGGAGGGGTCGGCTCTGCTCCGGACACCCCGCGACATTGACACCGCGGCGGATTATGAAGCCGTGCGCATGCCCTTGTGGCAGAACCCCGTTGCCGATAGGCCACGTTTCCTGTCTGGCTGAAATTTCCAGGAGAGCGTCGACGATGGAAGGAGGAGCGCTGGAAGCAGGGCCCCGGCGCAGGCCGGGCTGGCTGCCGCCGATCTGGTTGCCACCGATCTGGCAGCGCCGGCTCCTCTTCACCGTCGGTGCCG
>JASHVY010000203.1 GCA_030044345.1 Acetobacteraceae bacterium
CATCGGCCGCAGCGCGATGGAGAGCGAGGACGCAAGCGGCCTCTCCCATCTCAGCCTGCGGAACTGGCGCGTCCTCTTCGCGCATCTGCCGGTGGCCCGGCAACTCTTCAATTCCACCGTGGTCACGCTCGGCTCCGTTGCGGTGATCTTGTTCATAAGCGCGCTCGCCGCTTTTGCGCTGACCAAGCTCAGGCTCCGCGGCGGGGGTCCGCTGCTCGGCGTCGTCGCAGCCAGCATGATGATCCCCATGCAGTCGATCATCCTGACCGAGTTCATCAATTTCGCCTCGCTCGGCCTCAGCGACAACATGCTCTCGGTCATCTTGACCTATGCCGCGCTCGGCGTGCCCTTCGGCTGCTTCCTGCTCACCTCCTTCATGCGGGATCTGCCGGACGAGCTTGTCGAGGCCGCGCAGATCGACGGCATGCCCTATTGGCGCATGTTCCTGCATGTGATCCTGCCACTCTCTGTGCCGGCGCTGCTCGCTGTCGGCGTGCTGCAATTCATCCAGATCTGGGACGATCTTCTCGTCGCCCTCATCTTCCTGCAGGAACCGATGGTCCGTACCATCACCGTGGGGCTTGCCGTGCTGCAATCGGGCCGCGTGCTCGATATCCCCGTGCTGCTGGCGGGCTCGCTCTTGAGCGCCGTGCCGGCGATGGCGGCCTATCTCATATTCCAGCGCTACCTCATCGGGGGGCTGATGCTCGGCATCGGCAAGTGACGCCACCGCAGCTTTCGGAGATTTCGTGATGACCAGGAAGATTTTGCGTTCCCGGGCCTGGTTCGGCGGAGACAGCAAGGATGCGATCATGCATCGGAGCTGGATGAAGAATCAGGGGTTCGCCGAGGATTCGTTCGACGGGCGGCCGGTGATCGGCATCTGCAACACCTGGTCTGAGCTGACACCCTGCAATGCGCATCTGCGCGGCCTCGCGGAGCGGGTGAAGCGCGGCGTGCTGGAGGCGGGCGGGTTTCCGCTTGAATTCCCGGTCATGTCGCTCGGCGAGTCCAATTTGCGCCCGACCGCGATGCTCTATCGCAACCTCGCATCGATGGATGTCGAGGAATCGATCCGCGGCAATCCCGTCGACGGCGTCGTCCTGCTCGTCGGCTGCGACAAGACGACACCGGCGCTGGTGATGGGCGCGGCCTCCTGCGATCTGCCGACGATCGTGCTTTCCGGCGGCCCGATGCTCAACGGCCGAGTTCGCGGCGAGGTTGTGGGATCGGGCACCGCGATCTGGCGCTTCAGCGAGGCGGTGAAGGCCGGGCAAATGACACGAGCCGAATTCGTGAACGCGGAAGCCGGCATGGCACGCTCGCCCGGAAGCTGCATGACGATGGGAACGGCCTCGACCATGGCCTGCATGGTGGAAGCACTCGGCCTCACCCTGCCGGGCAATGCGGCGCTCCCCGCCGTGGATTCCCGCCGCGCCGCGCTCGCGCAGCTCACCGGCCGGCGTATCGTCGGCATGGTGGAGGATGATCTCCGCCTCTCCGCGATCCTCGGTCCCGTCGCGTTCCGCAACGCGATCCGCGCCAATGGCGCGATCGGCGGCTCGACGAACGCGGTTCTTCACCTCATCGCCATTGCCGGCCGGCTTGGCGTGCCGCTCGATCTCGATGACTGGGACAGGCTCGGCCGTGGCGTGCCAACCCTCGTCGATCTCCAGCCCTCGGGCCGTTTCCTCATGGAGGAGTTCTGCTATGCCGGCGGGCTGCCCGTGGTGTTGCGGGCACTGGCCGAGCACGGGCTCCTGGAGCGTGAGGCACTGACGGTGACGGGCCGATCGATCTGGGAAAATGTGCGCGAGGCGGAGAATTTCTCGTCCGAAGTCATTCGCAGCTTTGATGCCGCCTTGACGCAAGAGGGCGGCATCGCGGTGCTGCGCGGCAATCTGGCTCCGAACGGCGCGGTGCTGAAACCTTCCGCAGCCACGCCCGCGCTCATGCAGCATCGCGGCCGGGCCGTGGTTTTCGACAATATCGATGACTATAAGCAGCGCATCCTGGATCCGGCGCTCGAGATCACGCCGGAGAGCGTGATGGTGCTGCGGAATTGCGGCCCGCGCGGCTATCCCGGCATGGCGGAGGTCGGGAACATGGGCCTGCCGCCCAAGTTGCTGGCGGCCGGGGTGACGGACATGGTCCGCATCTCGGATGCACGCATGTCCGGCACGGCGTTCGGGACTGTGGTGCTCCATGTGGCGCCGGAGGCGGCGGTGGGCGGTCCGCTGGCGCTGGTGCAGGAGGGCGACATGATCGAGCTCGACGTCGCGGGGCGCCGCCTCGTCCTCGATGTGCCGGAGGAGCAGCTCGCGGCGCGGCGGCAGGATTGGGTGCCGCCGCCCACCCCGGCCTCGGGCTATGTCGGCCTCTATCGGAAGCACGTGTTGCAGGCCGATCGCGGCGCCGATTTCGATTTCCTGGTGGGCTGCCGCGGCGCGGAGGTCCCGGCGAACTCGCATTGACCGCAAATGTTGCGACGTCGTACTGCCCCTGGGCGGTGAACTCGCCGAAAGCGGGATGAGGTCGCTCGCGCTCACCCATCCCACTCTCGGTCATTGTTTTCTCGCGTGAGCGATGCGGCGGCAGCGCCTCAATGAGCCCCCTTGCGCCGCGTTCACTCGTAACAGTTCTGCCATGATTGAGCACGTTCATCGAGGACCGAGATCAGAACTTCGTGATTATGGTGACGGTTACGGCCCCAAGTTAGCAGACGCGCCACGGTTGCGTTGACTTGGGATTTTCAATTCATTATCATTATAACTATCGGTTTTCGCGAAGATCTTCGCAGGAAATTCGCGTCTTCGTCGAAAAAGACGATCTGCGCAGCGAGGAGAATCCAAGATGTGTGATGCCCGCTTGAAAGACGCGCCTTGGGGCCTGAAGCACCCGGCTCTTGGCTCGACCGCCATCGCCATTCTGTTGATCACTTCCGGCGCGGCCGCATTGGCTGCGCCCCCTACTCCGCCTGCGGCGGGTAGTCTCCCTGGCGGTTTCACGACAAACGAGTCGGGTGTCACTTATGGGGTGAGTGGATCGACGGGAACGATCAACATCCCGACCGTCTCGGGCAGCAATACGGTTCTGCAATGGGGCGGCACCAGCCTATCGACCACCGTTCCCTCGCCTGGCAGCCCGGCCACGAATACAGGCTTCAGCATTGGCTCAGGCGCGTCGCTCGCAATTTCGAACGGAAAGGCGGCCTCTTCATCTGTGTTGGTGAATGATCTCACCGGCAGCCCGTCGCAGATATTCGGCGCGCTCGACGCGAGCGGTGTTGGCGGCCCTCTCTATATCGCCAATGCGAGCGGGATCATCGTAGGTAACACCGGCAATATCACCGCGCCGACGGCAGGCATAGGGATCATAGGTTATCAGGTCTCATCTTCCGCCTTCAACGGAACCGTGTCCGTGAACGCAGCAAACACCCCGGGTGGTCCGGTCACCGTGCAGCAGGGCGCGACCATTAAGAGCCAGAAGATTTTTGTCGCGGGCGCGGGAAGCGTAAATGTCACTCTCAGCCAAAATAGCTGCAGCAGTGGCTGCGATCTGGCCGTGTATTCCGGGTCATCGTTCACGACCAGCCCCGGAAATGTGATCCCCCCACTCCCTGTTATAATTCCCAAGCCGCCCCACAAGCCATTCCGGTGACGCGCAGGAGAGCCTTTCCGGTTTTCCTCGCTTCGCGGGATGCCTGATCGTTCGACTATCTTGCGTTATTTGAACGCTTAAAGCGGGATACGGGAGCGGGAGCGAACGTATCCCACTCGTAAGGATCGGACTCCTCGTTCGAGCGGCCCCCCGGAAGTCTCCTATTGGCCCGTGTTCTCCGCCCCCACATGAATGGCCAAGCCGACGAATTTGGGCTGGGTCTGCGTCGGCGCAAGAGAGTATTCACCCCCCGCGGGATTGTACGTCAGGTTGGGCGAAGGCGCCGGCGTCTCGTCCTTCAGGATGATCGCATTGGCGCCGAGCGCCCGCGCCCGATCTTGCAGAACGGTAAGCAACTGGGCTTGGTCGAGCCCGGCAGCACCCGTGGCAGTAAGCCTCGCGATCGGCACATAGGGCTGATCAGGCGGTTCGCTCAGGACCTGAATATAGGGCTGGGGTGGGTAACTTCCCCAGCCAGCCAGTTGATCGACCTCGAGCGCGACGGGGCCGCTCGAGCAGCCGGCGAGCAGAATGGCAAGCACGACCAGGGCAAAGCTGCGAACCATGAGTCCCTCAGGGTCCCGGCGGTGCGGCGATCAAATGGGCCCCCTGCGCCGTCCGCAGCTTGATGACATTCTCGTTCCACGCCTGCTGCTGGATCGCCTGGATAAGCTGCGGCCTGACCTGATCGAGCGTCGGCTTGGGGCTCGGACGTTCGCCGAGCAACTGGATCACGACATAACCTTCCGCGATTGAGATCGGCCCCGCAACCTCCTCGACCTTCATCGTCTCGACCGCCTTCAGGATCGGCGCCTGAAGCGATGTCGCCGCCTGCCATCCCAGTTCCCCACCCAGCGCCGCAGTGGCGTCATCCTGCGATTTCGCCGCCGCGAGGATCGAGAAGGATTTTCCGGCCTTGAGCGCGCTGATGATGTCCTCGGCAGCGCCATAGGATTCGACGAGGATTTCGCGCAGCCGATATTGCTTCGGATAGGGCTTGTCGAACGCCCTCTCGTAGGCGGCCTCGAGCTCGGTCTCCGTCACGGGATTGGCCTCGTTGAACCGTGCGACCATCATTCGGATGAGAAGGCTTTCCTGATCCTGCTTCATGGTGTCGGCGTACTCGGGTGTCTTTTCGATCCCGAGCCTGCTTGCCTCGTTCAGGACCGCCTGGCGATCGACAAGCTCGACAAGGACCTGGTTGCGGAGAGTCGCATCGTCGCGCGCCGCCGGATTCGCCGTCAGCACATCATCCAGCGTGATCGGCACGCCGCCGACCTCCGCGAGCGTCTGGGCGCGAGTCGGCCCGGCGGGCACGATAACGGGGAGCACGGTGACGGCGAGGACCGCGAGCACGATTCTCCGCATGCTCAAAATGCCTTCTGCACCACGAAGAATGCGTCGATGCGATTGAGCGTCAGGTTGGTCTTGCCGATCGCGTCGAAGCCGTTCTGCACGACGGGCGTGGCCGTCATGGCCGTGGCCGACAATCCGTAGGGGAGCTGGAGCCTGAGGCTCAGCCCACATCCGAGAGGTGCTGCCAGGGTGGCGTTCCGGGCACCGGTGTCGTGAAGGTCGAGCCCCCGGTCTCGAGGAACCCACCCAAACGGGCATTGATGCGAACTCCGCCGAAGGCCGGACCATCGACCTCAAGGCGGCCGACATAGCCGCTATCTCCCACCACGACACCGGGCTCCCACGCCGAGAGATTGCCGAAGCCGCCGAGAATCCATTGCTGCTGGGTTGGCAGCGTGTTGACCGCCCACTGGGCTTGTGCAGTCAGATCGGCTTGAAAGCCGAGCGGAAGCGTCTGGTGATAGGCAAAGTTGAAGTCCGTGTAACGGAAATGGGACGTTGGTATTCCAGGAAAACCATCGACCAGAGTTCCCGCGGGTCCGGAGATCCCCATATTGAAGATCACGCCGCCGCTGAGGTTCCCGGGAAGGGTGCCGAGAGTGAGCGAGTGGTTCACGTTCATCCCGAGCGAGAGATAATTGTACGGCTGGTCGAGCAGCGTGAAGAGACCATTGAAGACGGTCTCCAGAAAGCTCACACGGGTCAGATCTTCGGTGAGAGAAACCCGCGTGGCGGTGTCGGCATAGAGCAACTGTGCGCCCGTGAGCTGAAACGTATCGACATCACCCTTGGGGTTGAGCGGAAATGTCTCATCCCCGAGGCGGAAATAAATTCGGCTGTACGAAACTCCGTAAATGCCGTACGGCGTCACCACCGAGGCACCGAATCCGCCGTCATAATAGCTGCTGCCGAAACTGCTTTGCCGGAGGCCGGGCAAGCCCTCCAGGTAATTCGCGGTGATCTGGATACCGTGGGTCAGATTGGCTTCTGCACTGCCACCAGCCACGTAGCCGCTGGAATAACGGCTGCCGTAATTGCCGAAGGTCACAGCGCCGGAGGCCGGAAAGTCATCCGGGATCGGCTGCTCGGTCACAGTGAGCGCAGACCCACCGGGATTGGCCGCCGGGCCGAGATTGACCTCGACCTTCTGGCCGGAGCGCGCGGCATAAAGACCGGACATGATCTGCCGGCGAAGAATCTCGTTTCTCCGCACATCATTCCGGCCAGAGAGGCCCCCGAAGAACCAGCCGAGAGCATCGGCCGTGTTCAGCTCGGTGATCATGCCTTCGAAGACCGCGATATGGACGTCCTTGCCTTCCACCTTGCCGCTCATCCCGACCAAACCATAGCCCTTGCGGCGATAGGCGTGCAGCAGATCCCCGAGTGCCTCCTTTGGCGTCGTCGCTGCGGCCAGAGTCTTCGCGATGAGTGCAGGCGAGAGCAGCGTATTGCCGGTGACGACGTATCGGTAGCCATGACTCTGAACGATGGTCGGCTCAGCGCCATAGGGTGGTCGGGCATATTCCACGATCTGAGGCGGCTCGGGCGGCGGAACGAAAGCGGCCATGCAGATCCGATCAAATTCGTGCGTGCGGGGTTTTGGCCCGGCAAGGCCGGCGCAAGAGATCGCTCTGTTTTCTCACCCGAGAGTGATCCTGAAACCCGCCCGGCATTGGGGCGCGCAATTTTCCTTCGGATTGGAATGATTGCTTTGCGGGATAGCATCATGCCGGTCAAGAAACAATGCGCAGATTTCCGCCGAAGGGAGGCTTCCGCTTTTGCCAAAAGTCGCCGGGGATCACGGCTCTGGCGACTTCCTCACCCGGCAGCACTGGCCTAAGCGGCACGGCGGGCAGTTCCGCCCGAAAAGAAGGGCGGATCGTGCGGGAGGAATCGTCGCCCGCCCCGTCCCCGGTTCGAAAGCGCTCAGGACCGCCAAGCTCAGGCCCAGATAGAGAACAAAAGGGAACCGTTGTCAGCCGGGTCCTGCGGGCCCAATAGAAGAGGGTGCGCCGTCAGTAATCTGGCGGGCAGTCGCGATCCTTTGGCGCGATCCTTTGGTTGGCGGGCGGGTGTTCCATGGGATTTTCTTGGTTATCTCCGGCGTTGCTGTCTCTCGCAGCGATGCTCTGGTCGGCGACCCTCTCGCCGACCAATCCGCCATCGCCCGGGATGGAACCGCCACATGCGTCGCTTGCCGGAGATCTGCTCATCGCCTCACCCCAGATCGGCGATCCGCGGTTTTGGCATACCGTCATTTTGATCGTGGTCCAAGATGACGGGGGCACGTTGGGAATTGTGATCAACCGGCCCGTCGCAACAGTGCCGCTGGATGGCCTGCTGAAGGCGGTCGGTTTGAACAGTGCTGGAATCAAGGGAACCATCCGCATCTTCGCCGGCGGCCCGATGACACCGACCGTCGGCTACATCCTGCATAGCGCCGAATATCACCGCGCCGGAACCATCGACATCGATGGCCACGTGGCGATGACGCAGAGTCCGGACATCTTGCTGGATATCGGTCACGGTCATGGCCCGAAAAAGAGCCTCATCGCCTTCGGCTATGCCGGCTGGGCTCCCGGCCAACTCGAATTCGAACTGGCACGTGGCGATTGGTTCATCATCCCCGAGACCGGCAAGCTGGTTTTCGACGACAAACGCGACCATGTGTGGGACGACGCCATGGCGCGCAGGACCACCCCTCTTTAATGACCTATTTTCGAAACGAATCGACAATCTCACCATTCATTCATCGGTTTCTGCGTCATCGATCCGGAGATTGAGGGCAAGGTACGCGCCATTGTAGTGGCGCAGTGGAGAAGGAGCGGCTTCAAAGACGCGCGTGGACTGGAAGGGGCGTTGACAGGCCAAGATGGGCGGGGTCGAGCACGGCGGCGAAGTGTGTGCGATGCTCCGGCGTCACTTGATCCAACCCCTCGCCCAAGAATTCTGCGACGAGAGTGGCAAGCCTTTGGCCAAGGGGCTGGATGCCGAGCGCCTCAAGGTCCGCGCAAATGATGGCCGGATCAGCGTCGAGATAGCGGTTCGACTCCTCGAGCGGAATCCGCTCGGCAACCCGGATTGCGACCATGCGGCTTACGGAGGGCAGGCCGTCGGCAGCGACAAAGGCTGCCCCGGAAACGACGCCGCAGAGAACGCTGATCGGCGCGCCGGGCAGGATGGCGCTGAAGAAGACCGGAAGCTGGCTGCCCGCATCGCGTGCCGTCAGATGAAGCGTGCGGCCTGTGATCAGGATCTCTCCCGACATGGGGGCAAGGCGGCCCATGAGTCTTTGGGTGTAGGTGGCCTGGAGCGCTGTCCCCCTCCTCGGTTCGATGCGCAGGCTGCCACGCACGAGCTTGCCGCGATAATGGGGAGACCATGAGGGGGAATAGCAGGCGAACGCGCCGACGAGGCTTGTATCGCCGCCGGCGATGCCGGGACGAACCGATGGTGCGGGGCGACGCAGGCGAAGCGTCCGCGATTCCCGTAGATCGGCGACAGCGATCCCGGTGAGCGCAGAGACCTCGGCAAGGAAGGATTCGATCGCGCAGGTGGCAAGCCACTGGCCCGTGCGCTTCGTGCCGAGAACCTTGGCCCAATCCTCGTAAACCAGGGCCGAGCGTGGCAGGGCGCGCCCCTGCATCCATTTGTGAAGGCGGTCGAGGTGGCACTGGGTGCGCGGATTTGCTGCCTGAAAGAGGGCGCAGAGATCTTTCTTGGTGGAGCAGTTCAGCGCATTTGCGGTGATGCTCAGACGGGCAGCGAAGTCGTTGTTCGTCGTCATGGCTATGCCGCAGGGCCTGTCACTCAAACGTTATCATTGTGATATTTGTAAAGAAGCCTAACAGGGTTTTTTTGGAATTTCCAGGAAATTCCGGAGAATTCCGATCATTTGGCGGGACCCGCAGCGACACGCACGCTATGTTGCTTTGTAGGAATGATACGGAAACCGCCGATCGGGTATGAGGGAAGGCCGGTCTTGCCCGTGTTTCAGGCGGCGCGGGGCGTGCCGCTGACGTCTCAGGACAATCGGCCTTTACGCGATATGCTCACTTTCCTATCTGCGAAACGCAACATCTGCTCTGTATATCTATTGAATGATACGCCGCACGGACAGCATCATGCAGTGGGCTCGTATCGCACTCCGCACACTCCGCTGCTTCCCGGGCAAGGCCGGCATCGCCGCGGCAAGCCGAACGCAGACACCGTTTCCGGTCGGACTGGCTGCCTCGCCATGGGCGTGTTCCATCCAACTGCCACGGAAATCTGGTGATGCTCGCGGG
>JASHVY010000204.1 GCA_030044345.1 Acetobacteraceae bacterium
GAGCCCCTCGCCCGGCTGGTCGATCGCCTGCTCATGCAGCGAGTTGACGGCGATCTCGCGTTGCCCGAGCAGCTCGGCGATGCCGCCTTCGAGGGCGACCTTATGCTTGAGGCGATATTTCTCGGCGGCCGTGCCGGCGCCGCCGCGATGGTCGAGCCGGCCCGGAAGAGCCTGCACTTGCTGATGAAGCGTGCCGCCGAGGGCGACGTTCAGCTCCTGAACGCCGCGGCAGATGGCGAGCAGCGGCAATCCGCGAGCCAGGGCCGCGCGGATGAGGGGAAGCACGGTCGCATCGCGCGCCGGATCATGGCAGCCGGGCGTCAGGTCCGCCGTCTCGCCATAGAGGGCCGGCTCCACGTTCGAGGGGCTGCCGGGCAGGAGCAGCCCGTCCAGCCGGTCGAGCAGGGCGAGCATCGCCTCGCCCTCGGGCGGGATCATGACCGGCAGGCAATCGGCGGCAGCGATCAATGCCTTGCCGTAACGGGATGGGGTCGTGGCGAAGAGGTGCCCGCCGGCCTCCTTCGTGCAGGCGGGCAGGCCGATGATGGGGGTCATGGACAGATCCGGAATCGGAGTTCGACGCAAGTGTGCATCACATAGGATTGCGGCGCCGCCATGGTGCGCGCGGAATCGGGACAGCGGGAATGTGCCGAGCGCGGATCACGGAACTTGCTGGCGTGCGCGCGCGCCGCGCTCGAGCGCGCGGGCGATCAGCGGGTCGATACCGAATTCCTTTCGCACCAGCTCGAGCATCTCAAGTTCGGTCTGCCGTGCCTGGCCGTCAACCGCGATGACATCGCAGGCGAGCATATAGGCTGTCTCCCGCAGCCGTGGCTCGAGCGCCGCGCAGATCAATCGTGCGGCATGGGCAAGGCCGTCCGTCTCGCCGAGCAGGCTCACAGCGGTGTCGGTCGCGATCTTGAGTCGCTCGGACGAAAAACTGCGGAAGACGGGAAGGCTCTGCACCAGCCCGACCATGACACCGATCTCGCGGTCCGTCAGGTGGCCATCGGCGCCGGCGACGAGCACCATCGTGCAGACCAGCGCTTCCTGGGGATCGAGCGCCTTCGGGGTGGTCATGGCGGTCTCCTTGGGAGAACGGCACGGTGCGGGAAGCCGCCCGCGAGATCAAGCGGAGGAGATCAAGCAGGGAAGGCCGGCACCACGGCGGAGAGCAATGGGCCGATCTCCTCGTGCAACGCGAGATCGGCATGGCCGTCGAGGGGTGTCGGCTCGCGGTTGACGATCGCAAGCTTCGCTCCATTCTCCTTGGCGCGGCGAGGAAACCCGGCCGCGGGAAAAACGACGAGCGAGGAGCCGAGCACGAGGAAGAGGTCGCAGGCGAGTGTCTCGGCCTCGGCGCGCCGCATGGCCTCCGATGGCATCGCCTGGCCGAAAGAGACGGTGGCGGTTTTGACGAGGCCGCCGCACTCCCGGCACAGAGGGATCATGTCGCGGCCGAGAAAGCTCTGTTTCAGCGCCTCGAGCTCGTGGCGCAGCCCACAGGCAAGGCAGGTCGCGTAGCTCGCATTGCCGTGCAGCTCGATGACCTGTTCGGGGGGCACGCCCGACTCCTGGTGAAGGTTATCGACATTCTGGGTGATCACCGACACGGCTTTGCCCGCGGCCACGAGGCGGGCGACGGCGTGATGCCCTTCGTTCGGCTTCGCCCCCACCCAGCCCGAGGAATTGGCGAAGACACGGCGCCAGGCTTCGCGCCTCTGCTCCTCCTTGGCGATGAACTCGTCGAAATAGATCGGCTTCATCCGGCTCCAGACGCCACCGGGGCTGCGGAAATCGGGGATGCCGGACTCGGTCGAGATGCCGGCGCCGGTGAAAATGACGGCGCGACGGGATTGGGAAAGAAGGACGGCGAGACGTTCGTGAGCGGCAGGCATAGGGGATGATAGGCCGCGTCACGGGTCTTTGGCGATGAAGGCGCGCACCTCGCTCACCGCCTCGGCAAGGCCCACGCGCCGCACCGCGACCCCTTCGGGAAAGGCGGAGAGAAGTCGCGAGGGCATGCGCCGGTCGAGAAGCACGAAGGCCCCGCGATCGGTGGCGGTGCGGATCAGGCGCCCGAAGGCCTGGCGGAGCCGGAGCCGGGCGATCCGGTCGTCATAGGCGCCGGGCTCGCCATCGGAGAGATGCCGACGGCGCTCGCGGTGCAGGATATCGGGCCGCGCCCAGGGAACTTTGTCGAAGACGACGAGCCGCAGTGCCCGCCCCGGCACATCGACACCGTCGCGCATCGCGTCGGTGCCGAGCAGGCAGCTCTCCTCCTCGGTGCGGAAGATATCGACGAGGGTCGCATTGTCCATCGCATCGACATGCTGCGCATAGAGCGGAATGCCCGCCTCCTCGAGCGCGGCGGCAAGATGCGGATAGACCGCGCGCAGCCGGCGGATCGCGGTGAAGAGGCCGAGCGCGCCGCCGCCTGCGGCGAGAAAGAGCGCGCGATAGGCAGCCGCCAGCCCGGCGATATCGCTGATCGAGACATCCGTGACGATGAAGGCGCGTGTCTGCTTCGCATAATCGAAAGGACTGAGAACGGAGACACGGCTCGCCGGCCCAGGCAGGTGCGCGGCCCCGGTGCGCGCCTCGGCTGCGCGCCAGGCCGCCTCCGCATCCGCCCGACCCGCATCGCGCAGCGTCGCCGAAGTGACGAGAAGCCCGTGCGCGCTCGTGCCGAGCGTCGCCGCAAAAGGCTCTGTCGGGTCGAGCCAGTAGCGCAGCAGGGCCGCATCCGATTCTCGGCCGTCACGACGGTCGAGACGGAGGAAATGCACCTGCTTCGGTTTCTTTTCGGGCGGCGGCGGTGGGGCTTCGAGCTGACGGAGCATCTCCTGCCAGGCCGTGAGCGGGGCGAGAGCGCGACGCGCGAGGTTGCGGATGGCGGCCTCGATGCGCAGCCGGCTCGTCTGTTCGAGGGTCTCGGCCTCGTCCTGGAGCCGGGCGGCGAGTCCCTGGGCAAGCGCCCTCAGCGGACGTTCGAGGCGGGCGAGCGCGCGGGCGAGGCTTGTCCCCGCCGCGGCGAGCGGTGCGGCGATGGGGTGGAGATCCGCTTCCGGCGCATCCGCCTCGTCGGCGGCGCGGGCGCGGACCTGCGCGCGCACCTCGCGGAGAAAATTCTCGGCCGGATTGGCGGCAAAAAGCTGCGGCGCATCGGGCTCGCCGATCCGTCCTTGCCAGCCGGGCACGGGAAGCGCGCGGGCGAACGCGAGCGTCTGGTCGAGCGCTTCTTTCAGGGCCGGCTTCTCGCCAAGCAGTTCCTCGATGCGCAGGGCAAGCCCGCGTGCCCGCGAGCGGCTGCCCTCCGCGCCGAGCAGCCAGCGGCGAAGCTCCGCCATGCTTGCGCCGGAAAGCTCGACGGCAAAGGCCGAATCCGCGGCATCGAAGAGATGGTGCCCCTCATCGAACACGTAGCGCAGCGGCACGCTCGCATCGTCGAGACCGCCCCAGGCCGCCTGAACCATGACCAGTGCGTGGTTGGCCACCACGAGGTCCGCCTCGCGGGCGCGGCGGATCGTGTGCTCGACGAAGCAGCGGCGCCAATGGGTGCAGGCGGCGTGGATGCACTCGCCGCGCCGGTCGGCGAGGCCGAGGATGGTGGCGGGGCCGAACAATTCGGCGAGCCAGCCCGGCAGGTCCCCGCCGAGAAGATCGCCATCGGCGCTCGCCCCGGCCCAGCGGGCGATGAGGCCGAGCGGGATCAGCGCGGTGGTCTCCCGGCCCTGGGCCGCCGTCACCGCATCCTCGAGATTGAGCACGCAGAGAAAATTCTCGCGTCCCTTGCGCACGACGACGCGGCGGCGACGGAGCGCCGGCTCGGGGTAAAGGCGGGCCAGTTCGGCCTCCACCTGGCGCTGGAGGTGACGGGTAAAAGTGCTGATCCAGACCGGGCCGCGATTGCGCTCCGCCCAAAGGCTCGCAGCGGCGATATAGCCGAGCGTTTTGCCCGTGCCCGTCCCGGCCTCGGCGAGCACGATCCGCGGGCTACCCGCCGCTTCGCGCGGGGCGAAAGCGTCCGTCGTGGCGGCCGCATAGTCGGACTGACCTGGCCTGGGCTCCGCTCCCGCGCCCAGCATTTCGGCAAGGCGCGCCCGAGCATCCGCCGCCGGAACCGGATGGCTCGCGGGCGGCGGCGGGGGCGCGCTTTCCTCCCATTCGGGAAGGCGTCGCCAGACTCGCAATCCCTCGGGCGAAGGCGGCTCGGACGGGCGATCGAGCGCCGCCATGACGAACCGTGCCCATCCCCAGCCGGCCCGGCCCATCAGCGCGGCGAGCCCGGCGGCGTTTTCATTGCGCGGCATCGCGCGCGCAGCGGCAAGCCGTTCGAGGAGCATCTCGGCAAGGCGCGGCAGGAGCGCCGCCTCAGCCTCCAATCCCCGCCCTGGCGCGATCTCACCCAGGGCGAGGGCCAAGCCGCGCGGCGAAGGCGCGGCAGGATGGGCGGGCAGGACGAAGGCAAAGAGGTCGAGCAGGTCTTGGCAGGGCAGCCGCGGCATGCCGAGCCGGCGGAAGGTGGCCGGGGCATGAACGAGGAGCGGCGGCGGCAGGCGACGCAGCTTGTGCGCCGCTTCCTCGGCCGAAAGCGAATGCAGCAC
The DNA here is from genome assembly GCA_030044345.1 of Acetobacteraceae bacterium. GTDB lineage: Bacteria > Pseudomonadota > Alphaproteobacteria > Acetobacterales > Acetobacteraceae > JAKAWQ01. The sequence continues at coordinate 4,608 of JASHVY010000204.1, forward strand.
GCCATCCGGATCGAGCAGCGCGGCACGACCGTGCGCGGCCACCAATGCCGGACCTTCGGGCAGAAGGAGGTTTGGGCGAGTCGGACTCGCGAATGGCGCAGGGATGTTCATGGGACGGATTGCTGCATCCTCGCGATGCCGGCGCAGACGATCAATCACTCTCTCTTCCGGTGTAAGCTTTTGGGGCCGATTGACCGCCAACCGGGCGGTACCTAGCTTGCCCGAATGTCCGCGCCCTCTGCCCATTCCCGGCCAGCCGTCATCTCCGGCGCCTGGCCTTTCGCCGAGGCGGCGAAGCTCGCCGAACGGCTCGCAGCCTTTGACAAGGGCGAGGCTTTGTTCGAGACCGGCTACGGCCCTTCGGGATTGCCGCATATCGGCACCTTCGGCGAAGTGGCGCGAACGAGCTGGGTGCGGCTCGCTTTCACCGAGCTCACCGGCAAGCCTTCGCGCCTGATCGCCTTCAGCGATGATATGGACGGGCTTCGCCGGGTTCCGGAGAATGTGCCCAATCGCGAAGTTCTGGCCCAGTATCTCGGCCAGCCGCTGACCCGCGTGCCCGATCCTTTCGGAACGCATGAGAGTTTCGGTGCGCACAACAATGCGCGGCTGCGCGCATTCCTCGACCAGTTCGGTTTCGAGTACGAATTCGCCTCGTCCACGGATTATTACGCATCCGGCCGGTTCGACGCGGCGCTTCGCCGCGTGCTCGTGCAATGGAACGAGATTCTGGCGGTGATCCTGCCCACGCTCGGGCCGGAACGGCGGGCGACCTATGCGCCGGTGCTGCCGATCCATCCCCGGACGGGACGGGTGATGCAGGTGCCCATCACGCGGATCGATCCGGATGCGGGGACCGTCACCTGGCAGGATCCGGAAGATGGCGCCTGGTTCGAAACGCCGGTCGCGGGCGGGCACTGCAAGCTGCAATGGAAGGCCGATTGGGCGATGCGCTGGCATGCGCTCGGCGTCGATTACGAGATGTCGGGCAAGGACCTGATCGAGAGCGTGCGGCTTTCGAGCCGCATCTGCCGCATCCTCGGCTCGGCGCCGCCGGAAAGCTTCACCTACGAGCTCTTTCTCGACGAGAACGGACAGCGGATCAGCAAATCCAAGGGCAACGGACTGCCGATCGAGGCATGGCTGCGCTATGGCCCGGCCGAGAGCCTCGCGCAATTCATGTTCCACGCGCCGGAACGGGCGAAGCGGCTTTATTTCGACGTCATTCCGAGAGCCACGGACGAATATCTTGCCAATGCCGAACGGCTGCCGCGCGAGCCGGCGGAAGAGCAGCGCCGCAACCCGGCCTGGTTCATTCATGGCGGGAAGCTCCCGGAGCATGGCGGCAGCCCGATCGCTTTCACCATGCTGCTCCAGCTCGCCAGCGTGGTGAATGCCGAAACACCGGAGATGCTCTGGGGCTTCCTCCGTCGCTACAAGCCCGAGGCGGCGCCGGAGACGATGCCCTTCCTCGATCGTCTGGTCGGGCACGCCATCGCCTACTACCGGGATTTCGTCCGCCCGGCGAAGCGCTTCCGCCCGCCCACGAACGAGGAGCGGGCGGGGCTGAAGGCGCTCGCCGAGATGCTGGCCCTGGAACGCCCGGCGCTCGAGGCGA
>JASHVY010000021.1 GCA_030044345.1 Acetobacteraceae bacterium
CTGCTCAACCTCTCGCCCTATGGCGCCTGGCGCACAACGCCGATGGGCCTGGCCGGCCGCGATCCGATGTTCTTCGCCCAGCTTGCCAGCGAGATCGGGCATTTCCACCCCGAGGTCGCGCCGCTCCTGCAGGACACCTGCCTGGGCTGCCATGGCGTGCAAGGCCAGCGCCAGGCCGCGATCGACCGGGGTTCTGCAGGCGACACATGCCCGCCCTTCCTGCGCAGCGAGGTGGATGCGGTGCCCTGGCCATCCGCGCACGTCTCGGCGGAGGCGGCGAAATATGGCGCACTGGCGCGCGACGGCATCGCCTGCGCCGTCTGCCATCGCATGGAACTCGGCAAGGACGTGGAGGCGCTGATCAACGCGCCGCAGAATCGTTGTGTCGCCGCACGCCAGGCGCTGCTCAATCCGCATCAGAGCGGCTTCGCCCGCATGATGACCGGCAGCTTCCTGCTCGGCCCACCGGGGGAGATGTTTGGTCCCTTCGCCGATCCGAAGCCCCAGCCGATGCTGAACGCACTTGGCGTGCGCCCCGAAAAGGGGGCGGCGATCCGCACTTCGGAGCTCTGCGGCACCTGCCACAGCGTGCACCTGCCGGTGCTGCGGCATGGCGAGACGCTCGGCTATGTCTATGAACAGGCGACCTATGCCGAATGGGCATTCAGCGCGTATCGCACCGGTACGACAGTGGACGGTCCGCTGCCGCTGGGCGCCGGCGCCACGCCACGCTCCTGCGAGGACTGCCACATGCCGAGCGACAACGTGGCTGGCAAGCCTTTCTTGAGCAAGATCGCCAGCATCCAGGAATTCAGCGATTTCCCGCAAGCCGAGGAGACCGCCGGGCCCGAGGCGATCGACCTGCCGGTGCGCAGTGGCTTCGCCCAGCACGCGCCGGTCGGGCTGAACCTGTTCCTGATCACGATGGCCCGCCAATTCCCCGGGATTCTGGGCATCCCCACCTCTGACCCAATGCTGACAAGTCGCGCCGTGCCACCGCTGGAAGCGACGACCGACGCGATGCTGCAGCAGGCCGACACCGAGACGGCGACGATCCGGATTGGCGCGGTGAGGCGGGTGGGCGGCAAGCTCAGCGTCAGCGTGACGGTGACCAACCTCGCTGGGCACAAATTTCCCTCGGGCGTCGGCTTCCGCCGCGCCTTCATCGCTTTTGCGGTGCTCGACGCAAAGGGCAAGACGATTTGGGAGTCGGGGCGTACCGACCGCAGCGGGGTGATCGTAGGTCCCGACGGTGCGCCGATTACTGGGGAACTGTGGTGGACCCAGAATTGCGGCGTGCGGATCGCTCCGCTGGAGCGGTTGCACCAGCCGCATTATCGGGTGATCAACCGGCAGAATCAGGCGCAGATCTTTGAGGAGCTGGTGAGCGCCCCGCCCGCCGCCGGCCCGGCGCATTGTGGCCGCGATCAGGCGCCGGTCGGTCCGCTGACCACGAGCTTCCTGGCGATCTGCACCGTGGTTAAGGACAATCGCCTGCTGCCGCACGGCTTTCTGAGCCGCGCGCAGCGGGTGCTCGTGGCAGAGGCGCTCGGTGCCGGTTCGGACCTCGCCGACGAAGCTGGACCGGTCGGGGTGGGCGATGATCCGGCCTATCGCGAAGGGGGTGGGGACAGCGTGACGTATCTCGTCGATGTGGCGGCGCGGCCGGCGGCGCTGCGCGCCACGCTCTACTACCAGGCGACACCGCCCTATTACCTGCAGGACCGTTTCTGCACCTCGCAGAGCCGCGACACGCGGCGCCTGTCCTTCATCGCCAGCCGGCTGAAGCTGGCGGGCACCCGGATCGAGAACTGGAAGCTGCGCGTTGCCACCACTGGCACCGTTGCCCTGCACTGACGCTGTTCGCGACGGGGTCCCGTATTCGGCGGCATGTGAGATTTTCGCGCTGCCACGTTGCTGCAAGGTGGGGGACGGTCACTGGGCATTGTCAACTTAACCGGGCATGGTCAACACTGGGCTGAAAGCGGCAATCATGTCGCGGTTAAGCTGCCGTCCAGGCACACGTCTGGTCGTTTCAGATCTTGAAGGCTGTGGCACGCACGGCCCGGGGGATTCTTGCTGTCGTCCGATGACGTGGCGGGCGGAAGTGACCATAGATGAAAGCGTGGGCTGATAGGAAGCGCCGTGCGTGCCGCGCCGACTTGAACTGCTGCATCTGTCGCTCTCGGCGCCGAGTTGGTCGATGCGAGTTCTCAGCCCGATTATTCAGGGAGTGGCTCTTGCGGTGCTCAACATCAGGCAGCAGCTTGCGTTTCGTAACGCCATAGGTGGCAAGTTTGTCGGTGACGAGAACGTGCGGCACATACTGCAGGCCCTTCAGCAGCCGCCCGAAGAAACGCTTTGCCGCTCCGGTGTCGTACTGCCGTTTGTGTCAAGTCGCTTCGAAACCCGACCCCCGTTTCGCGTCCAATTGTGGCTCTGACTCAGTTTTGATGTAATCTGGTGCTTTCATGGAGACAGATTCACGAGAGGAATCAACGCCATGAAAGGCTTCCGTTGCGCGTCGCTCGTCTCGGCGGGATTTGCGATCGAGGGCGTCGATGCGAGCGGGGCTATGACCGTGATGGTCGTTCGTGCAATGAGCCGGACGCGCGCCTGCCCAGCCTGCGGCGCGCCTGCTTCGCGCATCCATAGCCGTTATCACCGGCGATTGATGGATCTGCCGGTTGGGGGTCGGGCAATGCAGCTCATCGTCCAGGCGCGCCGCTTCCATTGCGATGCCGTCCTCTGCGGACAACGGATCTTCACCGAGCGGTTCAAAGAACTGTCGCCTTGGGCGCGGCGAACGGCGCGGCTCGACGGCATCGTGCACCATCTCGGCCTGGCGCTGGGCGGCCGCCTGGCGGCCAGCTTTGCCGGACGGCTCATGATCCCGGTCAGCAACGATACGCTGCTTCGGGTCGTGCGCAGGCATGGCAGGCCATCTCCACCACCGCCGAGCGTGGTCGGCATCGATGACTGGGCTTGGCGCCGCAATTTCCGATACGGCACGATCGTCTGTGACCTGGAACGGCGCCGAACGATCGCACTGGCCAAGCAGGGGTTCCCGTCCCCAACGTGCCAAAAGTGACGCTAAGGGAATTGGGTGATTTCAATGGCTTGCTGGGCCAGCCTTAGCATAACCAATTGAAACTACTTTGTTTTCAAGTTTGGCATCCCGTTCCGGGAGCGTCAGGCTTTACAAAACGAGCCTTTTGTCAGGAGTGCGCTATGCTGGCCGCCGATCTATCAAGGACCAGGCCGAGACCTCTGTGCTCTTCGAGCTGATCAGCGCCCGCTACGAGCGGCGTTCGACGCTGATTACCGCCAACCAGCCCTTTGGCGAATGGAGGAAAGTCTTCCCGGACTCGACGCTTTCATGATGCCTCTCCGGTGAATCGGCTGGTGCGTCGGGCCCGTGCTCTGAGCGCCACGGTCTCCTCTGGTGATAAGGTGATTTGCCAAGGCATGCCCTTGGCCAGTTGCTTCCCGCTCAGCCATCCCTTCCGGAGCCAATCGAATATCGTTTGTGGTGTGATGCCGAGCATTGCTGCCGCGCCCTGTACTGAGTAGCTCCCGTCGGGCCACCTCGCCGGGTTGGGTGCGGTACCATTGATCTTGACGGTGGGGATCTGCCATCGCCTCCGTAAGAGGTGAATCATGCCGCCGGAAAATGACGGTCCGTGTGCCGTGGAGAGCTTTTCTTGATTGAGGATGGCGGCGATCTCGCGATCTATCTTCTGCATCGCATTCAGCTCGGTGATACGCTGGCGTAGTTCATCCTGATTGGCGTGCTGCACGTAACTCTGGACACGGCGCTGCACCCAGTGTTCGCTTACCGCATCGGTTTGCCAGACGATCTTGACCCAGACGTAGCCGCGACGTCGCTTCTGATCGAGGATGATCTCCTTGATGACCAGGCGAACGATCCGTTTCCGGTCCGCCGGCCCGGTCGTCGCAGCGTGCCAAAGCCGAGGGAGGTCGTCACCAAGCGCCAGGATGTCCCGGCGATCTCCATCAGAAATCTCGACCGACTGCTCACGGCGCCATGCGTCATATTCTTGCTCGATCTGGTCCGCGCGGCGTAACCGCTCTTCCCAGACTCGTTCCAGCGAGCGGGCCACCAAGCGGTTCTCCGGCTCGACGGCATCGTACTGGCGTCGTGCGCGTTCGGCGTCGTAGCGAGCCCGTTCGCGCTTGAGCGACCATTGCCGCTCCATCGCCCGTGCCTCCTTCTCGATCTCGCCCAAAGCAGCGACCGCCAGTGCGATCCGGTCCGGCATCAGCGCGCCGAGGATCAGCCGCTCGACTTCCGCATCCACCGCCAGGGCCCGAACCTCCTGACATCGCGGGCCACCTTCGGAGCTTTGGTCGGCGGCGCACCCGTAGACTGGGTAGTTGCCACCGGGCCCTGAGTACCGCAGGCACATGCGGCGGGCGCATCGACCACAGCAGACGATGCCCTGCAGCAGAGCATTGCCCCTGCGGGGCGAGCCATGTCGGCCTAGATCGTAGCGGTTGACGTTATCCGCGAGTTGCCGTCGGTTCGCCATGAACTCATCCCAGTCGAGGTAGGCGGGGTGGGCATCCTTGATGCAGATCGACCAGTCCTCGGGCGCAACGGCAACGGTCCCGATCCGGTCGCTACCGGGCTGGCGGCGAAGTGGGTCCGGTCGCCGGCGGCCATACACGTAGGCCCCAGCATAGGCCGGGTTCTTCAGGATGTGGATCACGCGGGCACTATCCGCCGGACGCCAGACCACGTCGTGCGGTGCCGGGCCGTGGAGCGGTCGCACTGGGAGCAGGAGCTTGTTGCGCCGTAGATAGCGCATCACGCCCTTGGCGCTGCGTAACTCCCGGAACTTCGCGAAGACCAGCCGCAGCCGCTCCTGTACTTCCTCGTCCGGGTTGAATGTGACGCCTCCGCCGCGAGCCTGGATCAAGCCTGCCGGAAGCGGCATGCGCAACTCGCCACGCGTCGCCTTCTGGCGTTCCCCTTGATGAAGGCGGATCTTGATTTGATGCAGCTCCGCCTCGCTCATGATCCCGGACAAACCCAGAAGCAATCGGTCGTGATAGGCCCCCGGGTCGTACAGCCGCTCGCCATCTGCGATTAACACGCCGAACAGCGAGCAGAGTTCGAGGAGCTGATGCCAGTCCCGATTGTTACGCGCCAGGCGCGATGCATCCAGGCTTATCACAAGGCCGGCTTTGCCGAGCCCAACCTCCGCAATCAGGGTCTGAAAGCCATGCCGATCCCTGCTGGAAGTTCCGGACTTGCCAAGGTCGTCATCGATGACATGGACGCGCTCTCGCGGCCAGCCGAGGATTACTGCCCGCTCGACCAGCCGATACTGCAACTCGGTGCTCTCTTGATGATGACGGACCTGCCCAGGCGACGACTGGCGAACATAGACGTACGCCAATTTTGCGCGGTGCGTCGTGGTGATGCGCTCATCCGTCGACAACGGCTTGGTCAGCATGCTCACGCCCCTCCTCCGACCGGACGGCCGTCACCCACAGATGTTGCAGGAGTTGGCCCACCTGCTGTGCCAACTGCTGCCTCGCTTCGGCCGGCAGCTGCAACCACAGTCGGGGCAGCCTTGCCGCCGGGTAACCCGGAGCCGCTTCCCTCTTGTGTCGCGAACGTCCGATCGGCTCTCCGCCCGCCCTCGTGATCCCCATCTCTCGATGCGAGCACGGATCGGACGTGATTCGCCAAAGGAAGCAGCGTGCGTACGGAAATGAACGCTCGCAGATCCTCCGCCGACCACTCTCCAGGACTCGCGGCAGCGTCAGTAGCCGACCGGAGTATCCCACGCTCCCGCCCGTCCGGCAGCCGGACGACAATCAGCGCAACGCCACGCCCTGATCGACGATCGCTGACGGGGAAGCTGTTGCCATACAACGGATGATGCGGATCAACCACCCGGACCAGAGTGACTCGCCGATCAAGCTCTGTGGCATTACAAGATGCTCGGCGA
>JASHVY010000205.1 GCA_030044345.1 Acetobacteraceae bacterium
TCCGGCACTGGCAACATGAAGCTCGCCCTGAACGGGGCGTTGACCATCGGCACGTTGGACGGCGCCAATCTCGAGATCCGCGAACAGGTGGGGGCGGAAAACATGTTCATCTTCGGCCTGGAGGCGGAGGAAGTGGCCGAGCGCCGCCGCGCCGGGCTTGACGCCGAAGATGTGATCATCGCCTCGCCGTTGCTGGCCGAGGTGCTGGACGCCATCGAATCGGGCGTCTTCTCGCCCGACGAGCCCGATCGCTATCGAAGCCTGGTCGATCAGCTCCGCCATCACGACTACTTCATGGTGTGCGCCGATTTCGACGCGTACTACGCCACCCAGCGCGATATCTCAGCACTTTGGCGCCAGCCGGTGGGGTGGTGGCGGACCAGCATCCTGAACACCGCCGGTGTCGGCTGGTTCTCCTCGGACCGCGCCATTCGCCAATATGCCTCTGAGATCTGGGACGTTCCGTTCGGCGGCCAGCCGGCGCCGCCGCGACCGGCCGGCGCGTGAGCGCGTGGCAGGCAGCTTCGGGCGATATCGAAGCGATCGTCGCCGCCCGCCACGCCGATCCCTTTGCGGTCCTCGGGCCGCATGCGACCGAGGCCGGCCTCGCGGTGCGGGCCTTCATTCCCGACGCCAGCGCGCTCTGGCTGCTCGCCGAGGACGGCACGACGCTCGCTCACTTTGCGCGCCGCCACGAAGCCGGGTTCTTCGAGACCTGCCTCGCCGATTGCCGCGATCCCTTCGCCTACCGGCTGCGCGCGGAGAATACCGGCGGGAGCTGGGAGCTTCGTGACCCCTACGCCTTCGGCCCGGTGCTTGGCCCGCTCGACGATCATCTGCTGGTCGAGGGCACGCACCGGCTGCTCTACGAGCGGCTGGGGGCACATCCGCGGTGCCATCAGGGGGTGGACGGGGTGCATTTCGCGGTCTGGGCGCCGAACGCGGCTCGTGTCTCGGTGGTCGGCGACTTCAACGCCTGGGACGGCAGGCGGCTGCCGATGCGTAAGCGAATCGATAGCGGGCTTTGGGAGATCTTCGTCCCCGACATTGCCGAAGGCGCGGTGTACAAATACGAAATCATCGCTCATGACGGCACGCTGCTGCCGCTGAAGGCCGACCCCTTCGGCTTCGCCGCCGAACTCCGGCCTTCCACCGCCTCGGTCGTCGCCCGCACGGATCGTTTCCTCTTCCAAGACACCGACTTCCTCGCCCGCCGCGCCGCTGCAGATCCCCGCCGCCTGCCGCTCGCCGCCTATGAGGTGCACTTAGGCTCCTGGCGCCGCCACGAGGATGGACGCTTCCTCAGCTATGACGAGCTCGCTGAGGCGCTGATTCCCTATGCCGTCGATCTTGGCTTCACCCATCTCGAGTTGCTGCCGGTCACCGAGCATCCGCTCGATGCCTCCTGGGGCTACCAGCCGATCGGGCTGTTCGCGCCGACTCGCCGGTTCGGCGATCCTGCCGGTTTCGCCCGCTTCGTCGACCGTGCCCATCGGGCCGGACTCGGCGTCATCCTCGACTGGGTGCCGGCCCATTTCCCGACCGACGTCCACGGTCTTGCGCGCTTCGACGGCACTGCTCTCTACGAGCATCCAGACCCGCGCCGGGGCTTCCAGACCGAGTGGAACACGGCGGTCTATGATTACGGCCGGCGCGAAGTCGCGAATGTGCTGATCGCTTCGGCGCTCTATTGGCTCGACCGGTACCACATCGATGCGCTGCGCGTCGATGCCGTGGCCTCGATGCTCTATCTCGACTATGCGCGCCGCCCCGGCGAGTGGCTGCCGAACCCCGACGGCTCGAACGACAATCGCGACGCGGTGGGCTTCCTCCGAAGCTGCAACGAGCTCGTTTATGCCGAAAATCCCGGCGCGATCACGATCGCCGAAGAATCCACCGCGTGGGCCGGAGTGTCAGCCCCGACCTATGCCGGCGGGCTCGGCTTCGGCTTCAAATGGAACCTGGGCTGGATGCACGACACGCTTGACTACATGGCGCTCGATCCGGTGCATCGGCGCTGGCACCACGATCGCATGACCTTTGGCCTGCTCTACGCCTGGACTGAGAATTTCGTCCTGCCGCTCTCGCATGACGAAGTCGTGCACGGCAAGGGCTCGATCCTCGCCCGCATGCCGGGCGATGATTGGCAGCGTTTCGCCAATCTGCGGGCCTATTATGGTTTTATGTGGGGCCAGCCGGGCAAGAAGCTTCTGTTCATGGGTCAGGAGTTCGCGCAGCGACGTGAGTGGGATTTTGCCAGCAGCCTCGACTGGTGGCTTTTGGATCACGCGCCTCATCGCGGCATGCAGGCATTGATCCGCGATCTCAACCGCCTCTACCGTGAGGCGCCAGCGCTCCACGCGCGAGACTGCGAGCCAGAGGGTTTTCGCTGGATCAATGCGGACGATCGCGACAATTCGGTGTTCGCCTGGCTTCGCGCGGCACCCGGCGCCTCTCCGGTTGCGGTGGTCAGCAACTTCACACCGGTGCCGCGCCCGGGCTACCGGATCGGCCTGCCCCAGGCGGGACGATGGCGCGAAGTCCTGAACACCGATGCGACTTCGTATGGTGGCAGCGGCCTTGGCAACCAGGGTGAGATCTGGGCTGAGGCGGAACCGCTGAACGGCCTGCCCGCCTCCGCCACGGTTCTGGCGCCGCCACTTGCCAGCGTGTATTTTGCTTGGCAACCAAAATAACGTGGCGCCACAAATGGGGCGGGCAGAAGGGAAGGAGACGACCCATACGCCAGCAACCGATCGGGAGTGCGACACTTGTTCGTTCGGCCATGGCCTATGTGCTGGCTGGCGGCCGCGGCTCGCGCCTTCAGGAGCTCACCGCCGTTCGCGCCAAGCCTGCCGTATTCTTCGGTGGCAAGAGCCGCATCATTGATTTCGCCCTGTCGAACGCGATCAATTCCGGCATCCGCAGGATCGGCGTCGCCACCCAGTACAAGGCGCACAGCCTGATTCGCCATCTCCAGCGCGGCTGGAACTTCCTCCGCCCCGAGCGCAATGAGAGCTTCGATATCCTTCCGGCCTCTCAGCGCTTCGGCGACAATTGGTATGTCGGCACCGCCGATGCCGTCTACCAGAACATCGACATCATCGAATCCTACTCCCCGCAATTCATCGTGGTGCTGGCGGGTGATCACATCTACAAGATGGACTACGAGCTGATGCTCGCCCAGCATGTCGAGAGCGGTGCCGACGTCACCGTGGGCTGCATCGAGGTGCCGCGGGTAGACGCACGCGGCTTCGGTGTGATGTTTGTAGATAAGGACGATCGGATTACTGAGTTCGTCGAGAAGCCCGCGGACCCACCGGGGATGCCGGACCAACCGGACATGGCGCTCGCGAGCATGGGCATCTATGTGTTCGCCACCGGAGTGCTGATCGACCAGCTCCGGCGCGACGCCGCCGATGTCAACTCGAGCCGCGATTTCGGCCACGATATCATTCCATATATGGTGCAGAATGGGAGGGCGGTGGCGCATCGCTTTTCGCGCTCCTGCGTCCGTTCGCCCACGGAGAAGCAGTCGTACTGGCGCGATGTCGGCACGATCGACGCCTATTGGGAGGCCAATATCGATCTCACCGACGTCGTGCCGGCACTCGACCTCTTCGACCGCGACTGGCCGATCTGGACCTATGCCGAGATCTCCCCACCGGCCAAGTTCGTTCACGATGAGATCGGCCGGCGCGGCGAGGCGGTCTCCTCGCTCGTCTCGGGTGGCTGCATCATCTCCGGTGCCCGACTCCGCCGCACATTGCTGTTCACCGGCGTGCACGTGCATTCCTATGCGCAGGTGGAAAACGCCCTGATCTTGCCGGATGCCGATATCGGCCGCGGCGCGCGCCTGCGTAACGTCATCGTGGAGAAGGGCGTGCGCATCCCGCCTGGCCTCGTGGTCGGCGAGGACCCGGATGACGATGCGCGGCGGTTCCGGCGCACAGAGAAAGGCATCTGCCTGATCACGCCCGCGATGATCGAGCGGCTGGCGGAGTGACGGACGTCACGGCTCTCGGAATCGAGCGGGAAACGGGAGCGCAAACGAGCGTATCCCACTCTAGCGCCGATGAGATGACGTCGTTATGGCTGTGGACGCTATCAGGAGGGAACGTGCATGGCCTCGTCGGACATTGGCCTCTTCGAGCCGGGCACTCAGGACATGGGCGCTCCGGAAGGGCATGCGCCCGGCCATCCGGGAATCACGCCGACCTGGACCAGCAGCGCCAAGGACATGGTCGGCTGTGCGCTCGGTCCGGCGCGGGTATGGTATACGCTTGGATTCGGCATCATCAACGAAGTCTATTATCCGCGCGTCGATATTCCGCAGATTCGCGATCTCGGCTTCATCGTCGCGGATGGAAACGGCTTCTGGGTGGAAGTCAAGCGGCTGGAGAACTATACGCTGCGACTCCTTGCGCCCGGCACTCCGGCCGTCGAAGTCGTGCACAAGCATGAGCGATTCACACTGACCTTGCGCATCGCGCCCGACCCCGAGCGAGATGTGCTGGCGATCGAGGTCACGCTCGCCGGCGATCCTGAATTGCGGCCCTATGTGCTGCTCGCGCCACGCCTCGGCACGGCCGGCCGCGAGAATGTCGCGACGATCCGCCAGTTCAGCGCGTGGCGCGTTGTGGGTGCGGAACAAGGCCCTTTCGGGATTGCGCTCGCAGCCGTCGACGAAGCCCAAGCGGACGCGTTCGGCACGATGAGCGTGGGTTATGTCGGCGTGAGCGACGGTTGGCAGGATTTCGACCGCAACGGCGCGATGGCATGGCAATACACGAATGCGGGGCCCGGCAATGTCGCGATGATGGGCGCGTTGCCCCGCAAGGCGGTGCTGGCTCTCGGTTTCGGCAGCAGCATCCGGGCCGCGGCGACGGTGGCGCTGACAAGCCTCCTCGAACCGTTCGGGCATCTGCTGGCACGCCAGGTCGAGGTTTGGCACCTCTGGCATCTGGCGCGCAACGAACGCTGCATGCTGCAGCCCGACGAAACGGACGCCCTGGCCGAGGCATTCGTGCTCTCTTCCATGGTGCTGCGCGCACACCGCGACAAGACATTTCCCGGAACCATGGTGGCAAGCCTCAGCGTGCCCTGGGGCAACAGCCGCGACGACCGTGGCGGATATCATCTGGTCTGGCCGCGCGATCTTGTGCAATGCGCGACGGCGATGCTGGCACTCGGCGCCGAACGGGAAGCGCGCAACACGCTCCGCTACCTGATGGCCACCCAAAAGGCGGACGGGAGCTGGTATCAGAACCAATGGCTCGGCGGCACGCCCTATTGGCGGGGTCTGCAACTGGACGAGGCCGGGTTTCCGGTGCTGCTGGCGGCGGCGCTCGCCGAACGGGATGCGCTTCGGGGCATCGTGGTGGACGAGATGATCCATCGTGCGCTCTCCTTCATCGCGAGCGCCGGGCCCTCGACCCCGCAGGATCGCTGGGAAGAGAACGCGGGGCTGAACACGTTCACCCTCGCGGTCTGCATCGCGGCACTCGTGGCCGGCGCCGCCTTCCTGCCGCAGCCGGCCAGGGATTTCGCCCTGACACTCGCCGATTTCTGGAACGCTTCCCTCGAATCCTGGACGACGGTCAGGGGCACCGAGCTCTCGCGGCGTCTGGGCGTGGAGAGCTATTACATCCGCGTCGCGCCGATCGAGGTGCTGCACGACCCGAGCGCGCTGCACAACATGCTGGAGATCAGGAACCGCAAGTGGGATGCGGAAGTCCCGGCCGACGAGGAGGTCGGGATCGATTTCATCCACCTCGTGCGCTTCGGTTTGCGCGCAGCGGACGATCCCACGATCCTGGGCAGCATCACGGCGGCGGATATGCTGCTCAAGACCGAGACACCGAACGGCCCATCCTGGCATCGCTATCTCGGCGACGGCTATGGCGAGCACAGCGACGGGCGGCCGTTCGACGGTACCGGTCGTGGCCGCGCATGGCCGCTGCTGACCGGCGAACGCGGCCATTACGAGCTGGTCGCCGGAAACGATCCTCTACCGTACCTCCAGGCGATGGTGGCGATGGCGGGCCCCGGTGGCATGATGCCCGAGCAGGTCTGGGACGCCGAGCCTTTGCCGGAGAAGCGGCTTTTCCCTGGCCAGCCGACGGGCTCCGCCATGCCGCTCGCCTGGGCGCACGCGGAATTCATCAAGCTGATGGTCTCCCGCCATATCGGCCATCCCTGCGATCGCCCGGCCGCTGTGTGGCAGCGCTACGCGGGACGGCGCCCCGAGGCAAGGCGCGCGGTCTGGTGCCTGCACGCGCCCATTGGCAAGATCACGCGGGGCATGACGCTCATCGTCGCGGTGCCGCGGGCCGCGCTGGTCCATTGGGGAATTGACGGCTGGCAGAAGATTGCCGATGGAGAGACGGAGGATACCGGTCTCGGTCTGCACACCTTGGAACTCGACGCGGCCGCGCTGTCCGGCGCGCGCTCTGTCGATTTCACGTTTCAGTGGCGTGGCACCGGCGCATGGGCGGGCAGTGATTTCCATGTTGCCATCGAAGGGGAAAGCGAGGGGTGATACCGATGAAGCCCCTTCAGAACCTGATCGAGAAACGCCAGAGCGTGATGACCTAAAATCATCCCGCTCTAGACGGGATACATTCGCTCCCGCATCCCGCTCTCGCCTTTTGTTTTCTCGACCAATTTCATGGCTTTGGCGGATCGCTCCGCGCCGGGGTCCCCGCGAACACGTTCGCGGGATGCCCCGATCCACCAGAAGCCATATTGATCTAGGATTGCGTCGGCTGACCGGCATCGTGCCAGGCCAGCGACAAGGAAGTGGCTGCGGTCGTCGACCGCCGTGACCTGGTAGAAGCCACGGTGGATCTTGCATGTGTCCATTTGCACGCGATCGCCGGGCACCGGATGGTTGCAGCGCTTCGGTTTGCGGCGACTTCGCTCGCCGATTGGGCTTGCAGATTGGCAGGATGCTTGGCTTATGCGGCACAAGCAATTTGTGAATCGTCGCAGCCGACAGTCGCCCCTCCTACAATGAATCGTGACGACTGACAGCGCCCATCGCGACGAGCACTTTGGGAAGACTGTTCGCGCCAAGGGCGCCGCTGGGTACGTCATCGCCATGGGCATGTGTGGTAGGACGCCGGGAAGACGCCCGTCCGCCTCACCGCCACCACCTACACCTGAAACGCGCTTTGAACCTGATCTCCCGACCAGAGGCGTCTGCCCCATAAACGCCAATTTGAGGGGTCAGAAGCAGCCTTTGGGATGGGGAAACAATGCCTTAATTGTAATCGTGCGCATCGTCATGATCTCGAGCCCGATCGGCCTCCCTTCGGCAGCCGCGATGCATAGGCCGGGAGCCGTGCGATGTTGCCATTTGGAGGGGTCTGGATCACTTTTCGTGCGGCCCAGAACCTGTGGAGGATCCTAAGTGATTGATGATATTCGATGATTCCGTTTCTGCCGGGCCTGATTTAGGCCTGAGCAAGCAGCCGGACGATCGAAGATCCATCGACACGTCAATATGCTAAAGCGCGATCGCCGGAGGTAGAATCACCGGAGGCCTGAAACACGCGGGAAAACAAATGGCTAGAGCGGAATATGTGAGCGGGAGCGAGCGCACCCCGTTCTAGCGGGCTGGAGGCGGAGGTGCTGCACCAAACGGTGTCTTCTTTGGTATTCTGTGGCTTTGGGGAAGGGAACTTTGAAATATTCGATAAGAGTCCTCTTCGTGGCAGCCACCGTAAGCTTCTTGGTGGCTCCTTCCATGGCACAGACGTCATCGAACCAAACGAGTTCGGGCGGCGTTGCCCAGCAGTTCAAGTCCGGCGCCGACCGGGTAGGGGAGGGTGCGGCGCAAATCGGCGAGGGTATAAAGCAGGGAGCGATCATGACATGGGATGCCATTAAGGCGGCCGCGGCTGCGGCCGCTGCCAAGTTCGACGGGAGCCAAAGCCCCGCGAACCCGAGTCAGAGTACAGTCCCGTCGACCCAGCAATCCCAGTGAGATATCCGGAGATCGTGGCCCTAGTGACCGAGAATCATCGCGCGATGACCGACAGCAATGATCAGAATGCTCAGGAAGCCGAACTGGCACGCCTGATCGTCAAGACCCTCAACCTCGATTTGCCAGCAGTGAAGATTGACCCGCAGGCACCGCTTTACGGCGAAGGACTGGGACTGGATTCGATCGACATGCTGGAGATCGCTCTGGCCGTATCACAGCAGTTTGGCGTCAAGCTGCGCGCTGACGACAAGGACAACGTTCACATATTCAGCTCTCTCCGCAGCCTTAACGCTTACATCCAGCGCAATCGAGCATCATAGATGCGTGTTGCGGCGGCAACGCGCACGCGGCTCTCATCGCTCATAGCGTTGGGTGTCGTTCCGGTGCTCTTCCATCTGGTGATCGTCGAGACCCGTCACGTTCATTTCGAATCTGCATTGACTGGCGTAGCAATATTCAAGCTCGGTTTCGTCACCGCCTCTGCGCTTACGCATTGGACGATCTATGCTGGTCTTCTCTTGACCTTCGCGCTGACGTTGCGGTCGGACCACGAGGCGCTCATCACCACAATGGCGCGCAAGCTGCATGGGCCGATTTCGGATGAGCTGGCGGTCTATACGCGGCGCGTGACGATTGCATGGTGCTGTTTTTTCGCGACGCAACTCGTGACATCAATCACGCTCTTTCTGTTTGCGCCGCTGGTGGTCTGGTCGTTTTTCGTCAACGTGCTTGATATCCCTCTCGTCGCAGCGATGTACTCGGCTGAGTACCTGTGGCGACTTCACTGTCTGCGCAATCCACCTCGGCATTCGTTGGCCACGATCCTGGATATGGTTGCTGAACTCCGGAAGTCGCGCCAGGAGCCGGCGAGTTCGTCCTGATGGCCCGCGACCAGCTTCATATCGCTCGGGATGATGAGACATCGTTTGCTGCCACAGGCGCCTACGCGATCGCCCGGTACGCCGGTGATAACAGTGTTGTTGCTGTCCGCGCGCAACGGCGGATTGATCGGGCGCAATTCCAGCGCGATGTCGCCTCACTCATGGCCCGGTTGCCCCCGCACAAATACGTCCTCAATCTTTGCACCGATCGGTATCGCTTCATGGTCGGCTTTGCCGCCGCTCTGTGCCGGCAGCAGGTCAGCCTGCTGCCGCCAAGTGACGCGCCCGGTGTGCTCAAGGCTTTGGCGACCGAATATCCCGATCTTTACGCGCTCACCGATACCGTGATTCCTCCACTTTCGAGCATGGTCTATCCCGACAATCTTGGGGAAGAAGGCGCGGTCACAGACCTCCCAGCACTACCAGGCAATCAGCCGGCGCTCGTTCTCTTCACCTCGGGTTCGACTGGCCATCCAAAATCTGTGCCGAAATCCTGGGGCACGCTCGTCCGCAGCGCTCTCGCTGCGGGCAACCGTCTCGGAATACAGTCGATCGGTGGCGCCACCGTCATCGGCACCGTACCGCATCAACATAGCTACGGTTTGGAATCAACGATCTTTCTTGGTCTCCAACATGGCCTGATCATCGATGCCGGGCGGCCGTTATATCCCGGCGACGTCCGCGCCACGATCGAGGCAGCGCCTCACCCGCGTATTCTGGTTACGACACCGGTACATATCCGAGCGCTCGTTGCCGAGCCCGGCGGGATGCCGCAGGTCGACCTCATCCTTTCAGCGACGGCACCGCTGCCCGTTGAGCTCGCAACGCAAGCGGAAGCGTGTTTCCGGGCACCGCTTGTCGAGATTTATGGCTGCACCGAGGCAGGGCAGGTCGCCACTCGCCGGACTGTGCAAGAGCCACATTGGCACTGTCTCGATGGTGTTGCCCTGCGCCGGGACGAGTCCGGCACCTGGGCAAGCGGCCCGTCGGTCCAAGGAACGGTCCTGTTGCACGACGTGATCGAGCCGACCGGGCCTGCGACGTTCTTGCTCGGAGGTCGATCGGCCGATTTGGTGGACGTCGCAGGTAAGCGTACCTCGTTGGCGCATCTCAACCATGTGCTTCTCGGCATCGCGGGTGTGAAGGACGGTGTCTTCTTTATGCCAGAGCCGGATGGGAAGAATGTCGCTCGACTGATGGCGCTGGTCGTGGCGCCGGGGCTCGGCTCCGAGACCATATCGCGCACGTTGCGTGAGCGCCTTGACGCTGCATTTCTGCCGCGGCCTCTTGTGGTTGTCGATGACCTGCCGCGCGACGCATTGGGTAAATTGCCGCGCGAAGCATTGCTGCAACTCATCGCTTGCGGCCGGCGCACCCAATGATGTGGCAATCGATCGAACTGCGCTTTGCGAGTGATCACCCAAGTGCCGCAGGACACTTTCCTTCCAATCCGATCATCCCCGGCGCTCTTCTGCTCGATGAGGTCGTGAAAGTCGTTGTTGAGCCGGCAAATCGTGGGGGCGAGATCAAGATTCGCGCTGCAAAATTCTTTCGTCCCGTTCGACCCGGCGAAAGCCTCTCTGTGCGATGGCAATTTCTAGCCGGTGGCGCAATCAAATTCGAATGTCGGTTGGCCGGCGATGATGCGCTGGCGGTGGCGGGTACCCTAGAGGTTGGATCGGTGCCGTCATGACCGAAAATTCACACGTACAAGAATGGGCGGTCCGTGCCGAGCGCGGCTCACTGCCGCTGATCAAGCTCGGCACCCGGATCGCGCTGTGGCTGGGCCGGCCGCGGGCGCGATTGTTCCTTTATCTGGTTTGCCTCTATTTTCTTGCCTCGTCTCCTGCGGCGGTTAGGAGTTCCCGACAGTATCTTGCGCGCGTCCTCGGCCGCCGACCGCGACTTAACGACGTATTTGGCCATTATTTGACCTTTGCGTCCTGCCTGCTCGATCGGGTGTTTCTTCTCAACGAACAAAGCGAGCAGTTCGATATCCGCATTCATGGCGAAGAGATCGTGCGCGAGATTGAGCAACGCGGCAATGGCTGCATGCTGTTTGGCGCGCATTTCGGCAGCTTCGAGGTGACGAGGGCAGTCGGCCGTTGCCGCAGCAACTTACCGATCAGTCTCCTCATGTACGAGGAGAATGCGAGGAAAGTCCGCGCCGCCCTGGCGGCGATCAATCCCAGGCTCGAGACTGAGGTGATCGGCCTGCGTCGGCTAGACTCGCTGATCACCGTCGCGGAGCGCTTGAGTCACGGACATTTCGTCGGCCTCCTGGCCGACCGCAATGTCGATGGCAAGGACCTCGTCCGCTACCCGTTTCTCGGTGCGTCGGCGGC
Source organism: Acetobacteraceae bacterium (assembly GCA_030044345.1). Classification (GTDB taxonomy): domain Bacteria; phylum Pseudomonadota; class Alphaproteobacteria; order Acetobacterales; family Acetobacteraceae; genus JAKAWQ01. The sequence continues at coordinate 11,217 of JASHVY010000205.1, forward strand.
GTTTCCGCAAGGACCGTTTCGAGTTGCTATGCTCTTGCAACGACCGGTTGTGATGATGATCGGCCTTTATCGTGGCGGCCGAACCTACGAGGTGTTCTTCGAGACACTTGCTGAACCGGTGGAGTCGCGTGCGGAGGACAACGAGGGGTGGATCGACGGCACGATGCGCCGCTACGTGTCCCGGCTCGAGCATTACTGTCGAGCGGCGCCACTCAACTGGTTCAATTTCTACGATTTTTGGGCGTGAGATGGGCCTGAACCGCATCGGGGCTTGGCTCAGTGTTGCGATCTGCGCGGGGCTTGCCGCGACCGTGCCATGGGCTGAGGCACTGCCGGCAGCCTCGGTCTCCGCAGATTGGGGGCTGCCGCAGTTGATGCAAGAGCTTGCACGGGTCAAGTCGGCTTCGGCGCAGTTCACCGAGCGTAAAACCATGCACTTGCTGACCGCTCCGCTCGTGACGTCTGGCACGCTTGCTTATGTCGCGCCTGATCGCATGCAGAAGACCACGCTCGCGCCGGTTCCGGAGCAATTTGTCATCGACCGCAACCAGGTGACGATCGCGGGTGGTCCAGACAAAGAGACCCATACATTTTCGCTCAGCGAATACCCACAGATCGGCGGCTTGGTCGAAGGGATCCGCGCCACGCTTGCGGGCGATCTACCTATGCTCCGGCGCTTCTACATCGTTGATTTCCAAGGCGCTCCCGTGGATTGGCAGATCCGGCTTCGACCCAGGGACGCGGACCTGACGCGTTTCATCAAATGGATTTGCATACGGGGTAGCCAGAACCGGATCGAGACCATCGCAACCAAAACCAGTGATGGCGACTATTCTGAAATGAGCATCACCGAAGATGTAGGCGATGCACGCTAGACGCCTCGCGTTGAGTATCTGGCTGTTGTTTGTCATCGTCTGTGCCGCCATTGTGATCCGAACACCTGTCCGAACCGACATGGCCGCGTTCCTGCCGCGCTCGTCTTCACTGGCGCAACAGGTCCTCACCGAGCAGGTGAGTAAAGGTGCTGCGTCGCATCTCATCCTGCTCGCCGTCGAAGGTGCGCCGCCCAG
>JASHVY010000206.1 GCA_030044345.1 Acetobacteraceae bacterium
GTATCGGGTGTGGCCGCTGCGAAATTGCCTCCCAGGCCGATGAAGATCTCCGCCCGTCCATCCACCATCGCCTGAAGCGCATCGACCACGGCATGGCCGTGATGCTGTGGCGGCTTGAAGCCGAAAACCTTTTCGATCTGCGCCAGAAGCGTCGCACTCGGCACTTCGGTGACACCGACCGTGCGGTCTCCCTGCACATTGGAATGGCCGCGCACCGGGCAGATTCCCGCGCCCGGCCGGCCGAAATTGCTGCGCATGAGCAGCAGGTTGGCGATCTGCTGCACGTTATGGGTGCCCTGCCGGTGCTGGGTGATCCCCATGCCGTAACAGATGATGCAGGACTTCGCCTGCATATAGATATTGGCGATGCGCTCGATCTGCGCCCGTTCCAGGCCCGAGATGCGCAGGATATCGTCCCACGAGGTCTGGCGCAGATCCTCGGCGAGCGCTTCGAACCCGGTGGTGTGTTCTTCGATGAACGGGAGGTCCAGCACTGGCGCGCCACCACTCCGCACGGCGTCCTCATGCGTGGCGAGGACCTGCTTCATGATGCCCTTCAGAACGGCGACGTCACCGCCGATCTTCACCTGGCAATATTCGCTGGCGATCCGCGTCGCGCTGAAGGTGAGCATCTCGATCGGTTTTTGCGGGGCCGCGAACCGCTCCAGCGCCCGCTCGCGAATCGGGTTGATCGCGACGATTGGCACACCCCGGCGCGAAGCGTTGCGGAGCGAGGTCATCATCCGCGGGGAATTGGTGCCGGGGTTCTGGCCGATCACGAAGATCGCATCGGTATGATCGAAATCCTCGAGCAGAACGGTTCCCTTGCCGATCCCGATGCTCATCGGCAGGCCGACGCTGGTCGGCTCATGGCACATATTCGAGCAATCGGGGAAGTTGTTGGTGCCGAAGCGGCGGACGAAGATCTGATAGAGGAACGCGGCTTCGTTCGAGGTGCGGCCCGAGGTATAGAATTCCGCCCGGTCCGGACTGCCGAGGGCGTTGAGATGTTTCGCGATCATCGCGAAGGCGTCGTCCCAGCCGATCGGCACATAACGATCCGTGGCGCTGTCGTAGCGCATCGGCTCGGCGAGCCGCCCTTGCTCCTCCAGCCAGTAATCGCTGTGCTGAGCGAGCTCGCTCACACTGTGGGCGGCGAAGAAATCCCGTGTCACCTGCCGCTTCGTCAATTCGAAGGAGACCGCCTTGGCTCCGTTCTCGCAAAATTCAAAAGAGCTCGTGTGCTTGGGGTCGGGCCAGGCGCAGCCGGGACAATCGAAGCCGTCCGGCTGGTTCATGGAGAGCAGCACTTTCGAGCCTTTGAGGACGACGCTCTGCTCACGCAACGCCCGCGCCGTGGCCGCCAGCGCGCCCCAGCCGCCCGCAGGACTGTCATAGGGCTCGAAGCTTGCGCCCTCTGCCGGCTCGATGACCCGTGCTTCAGTCTGCTCTTCAGCCTGCTCTTCGGAGGGATGGGAGGGGTGGTCGGACATCGTGAATGTCTCCTCGCATCAGACGGGTTTCGCAAAGGGAAGGTGCAGCGGTCAGGTCAATGATAATGCATGCCGGGCTGCACCTTTCCCCGGAAAACCCAATAGGCATAAGCGTTGTAGGCAAGGATGATCGGAATGATCACCACCGCCCCGACGATGAGGAAAATCTGGCTCGGCGTAGGCGCGGCCGCCTGGTAGATCGTGATCGCCGGGGGCACCATCAGCGGATAGAGGCTGATGCCGAGGCCGGCGAAGCAGAGCACGAACCACAATTGCGCTGAGAGCAGCGGCGTCCATTGATGCTGATGCCTGAGCCCGTGGCGAAGCAGCAGCCCGACCAGAACGACCAGCACCGGCACCGGGCTGGTCAGCAGGATGCCGGGCCAGGAGAACCAGCGTGCCGAATATTGCGGATGGAGGAACGGGGTCGCGAGGCTGACGATGACGATCAGCCCCAGTGTGGCGATCGCAAGCCGCCCGGCATGAACACGGCTTCGCCCCTGCAACGCGCCCTCGGTGCGCCAGATCAGCCAGCATGAACCGAGCAGGGCATAGCCGATGACGACCGCGATGCCGCAGAGCACGGTGAAGGGCGTGAGCCAGTCCCACCAGCCGCCCGCATAGACACCGTTCCGCACATGAATCCCCTGCAGCAGGCCGCCGAGCACCAACCCTTGCGCGAAGGCGGCGACCAGGGATCCGCCGCAGAAGGCGATATCCCATAAGGCCTGCCCGGCGCCCGTGGCCCGGAAACGGAACTCGAAGGAGACGCCGCGCAGGATCAATCCCAGCAGCATCGCGATCACGAGCGGATAGAGCGCCGGCAGAATGACCGAATAGGCGAGCGGGAACATCGCATAGAGCCCGGCGCCACCGAAGACGAGCCAGGTCTCGTTCCCGTCCCACACCGGGGCGACGGAATTCACCATCAGATCGCGATCGTAATCATTCCGTTCGACCAGGAAGAGAATGCCCATCCCGAGATCGAATCCGTCCAGCAGCACATAGGCGAGCACGCCGAACGCAAGCAGCCCGGCCCAGACGAGAGAGAGCAGGCTATGCAGGGTCCACATCCCTCTACTCCGCCGCGCCGGCGCCCGGACGCACGGCACCCGCCGGCCCCGGCGTGATGCCGGCGCTGCGGAGAGGCGCTTCCGGCACGCCGGATTCATCATGCTCGGGCGGCTTGGCCATCAGGCGAAGCAGGAAGGTCGCGGCCGCGCCGAAAACGATGGCATAGATCACGGCGAAGGCCGCGAGCGAGCCGGCGACGCCGGGTGTCCCGACCGGGGAGACGCTGTCGATCGTTCGCAGCACGCCATAAACCGTGTAGGGCTGGCGTCCCGTCTCGGTGACGGTCCACCCGGCCAGCATCGCGAGATAGCCCGCAGGCCCCATCGCCACCGCGATCCAAAGGAACCAGCGCGTGTCGTAGAGGCGGCCGCGCCAGCGCAGGAACGCGCCGAGCAGGCCGAGGGCCAGCATCAGCATGGCGAGCCCGACCATGATCCGGAAGGCGAAGAAAACGATCGGGACATAGGGGATATCGTTCCTGGGGAATTCCCTGAGCCCCCTGATCGTGCCCGCCCATGTGTGGGTGAGGTACCAGGACGCGACCCGTGGGATCTCGATCGTCTGGCTGTTGCTCTCGGTCTTCATGTGCGGGATGGCGAAGAGCACCAGAGGCTCCCCGGCCCCTAGCGCCGGCTGGACCCAATCCCCTTCCATGGCCGCAACCTTCTGCGGTTGGTAATGCAGCGTATTGTCTCCCTGCACATCGCCCGCCACGATCTGGGCGGGGGCGCCGAAGAGCACGAGCCAGAGCGCCATCGAGAGCATCAGCCGCGCACGGTCGTTCTGCCGGTTGCTCAGCACATGCCAGGCGCCGACGGCGCCCACCATCAGCGCCACGCTCAGATAGGCCGCGCCCAGCATATGCACGAAGCGATAGGGCATGGAGGGATTGAACAGGATCGCGAACCAGTCGGTCGGGACGAAGCGCCCATCGACGATCTTGTAGCCCTGCGGGGTCTGCATCCAGGAGTTGGCAGCGAGGATCCAGAAGGCGCTCACATGCGTGCCGAAGGCGACTGCGCAGGTCGCGGCGAAATGCAGCTTGGGGCCGACCCGCTTCATCCCGAACAGCATGACGCCGAGGAAGCCCGCTTCGAGGAAGAAGGCCGTCATCGTCTCATATGTCAGCGGCGGGCCGAGGATCGCGCCGACCTTGTCGGCATAGCCCGACCAGTTCAGGCCAAGCTCATAGGCCATGACGAGGCCGGAGACGACGCCGATGCCGAAGACAATGGCGAAGATCTTGAGCCAGAACCGATAGACATCGAGATAGGCTGGCTTCTTCGTCCAGAGCCAGGCCGCTTCCAGCGTGACGAGATAGGCCGCAAGAGCGATCGAGGTGGCGGGAAAGACGATATGAAACCCGATCGTCAGGGCAAACTGCACCCGGGCGAGATAATAGGCGCTCATCTCAGAAACGCGATATCGTTATCGTGTCGGATATGGCCATCTGCCATGATCGCCAGCACAACGCGAGAAGAGATTCTCTCCGCTCGAACGAAATCCCCTTGCAGGAAGCCGTTCCAATCGAGGGAGCATCCGTGGCGATCGAGATGAAGGGTGATCGAAATAAAGGGCTCCGGCAAGCAGCGAAAATACCCCATTCTTTATGCAAAAAATTTATCATGTCTCATTCTATACCGTCAATGTCTTCGCCCTTGCTGCAGTCAAGATTCGTTCACGAAAACATCAAGTTATCGATTCTATTCCCGGTTTTCTTCCTTGCCGAAAGTTGGCCATTCCTCTCGGAAAGATCGGAGATTCCACCATGCGCTACGATCGGAAGCCTCTCTTCGCGGATGCCGAGGCAGAGTGGCTGCGATCGTGAGCGAACGGTTCCGCTGCCTGCCGTCGTGATCGAGAGAATCTTGATGCGCCGCATCCGTACCATCGACGGATTGTCGCGCGTCTTCGCGATCAACGGGCTCGTCCCCTATCTTCTCGGACCTGCTTGAGAATGCGCTGTGGTGAGAATCGAGAGCGTGATGATTTTCGGTCATCACACTCCAGGTTTGTTTTCTCGACCAATTTCATGGCTTCCCCTCGGGCTTCCCCTGGGGCTTTGACGGATCGCACTTCACGATCCATCGGAAGCCATGTTGATCGAAACGCGAATAATGAAAAGGCCGGCATCCGTGGGGGATGCCGGCCCGAGGCATGATGCCCAAGGCATGAAGCCCGGGGCATGAAGATTAAATTTGCGCCCGCTTACGGCTCACGATCCGGGCGGCGCGAACATCATGAGCCACCCACCCGAACGCTCTGGAGGACGAATCAGCCCCCCAGGATCGGGTCGTTGATCGGATAGATCAGGCCGTTCGCCGCCTGGATGGGCTGTTCCGTGAGCGCGGCCGTGGAAGTCTGGCCGTTCAGCAGATGGTAGGTGACGACAGGCTCTCCGGAGCCGGTGCCATCGATGTCGATCGTCGCGCCGGAGATGGCGGTCAGGGTCACCTTCTTGCCGGCGAACGCGTCCGGCGCGTACTCACCCGCCACGACATGGTTGCGGATATAGAGGATCAGCTTCGCCGTGTTCGGGAACATCTGGCTGCCGCCCGGAATCAGCGTCTGGTAGTAATTGGGATATTTGGCGTAAGCGCGATTCGTGGGCGCGAACAGGGTAAAGTTGCGGGCTGCTCGGGCCTCACCCGACAGGCCGGATTGCTGCAGAATGCTGAAGAACGTGCTGAACTCGGTATAGGAGGCGAGCACAGTGCCGACATCGTACTGAGAGGCATTGATCATGGCCATCTGAGCGCGAGCGGCGCGCATGAAGAAGGGAACGGCAAGCAGGCCCGCCCCGGCAGCCAGCGCGGAACGGCGGCCAAGGCGCACGCCGGTCCGCCCCCGCACCAATCCATCCGGCTCGGCCGCCACGCGCCCCGGAACCGCCGCTTCCGTGCGGCCCGTTAGATACCCTGGTGTCATTCGGAGTCTCCTTTTGCGATCGGGTTTCGCCCTGTCATCAGGTCATGTCGTCAGGTCATCAAGTCAGCGCCGCGCGGCGTGCACCGTAACCGGCGGTTGCCAATCCCGGGTGCCGCTTCGGCGCGGAAAAAGCCCAATCGGCGCAAATCCCTATCATCCCCCGTGGCCCCCCCGAGACCGTAACATAGTGCAGAAGATACAGGCTTCTGTCCACCTTGTCTTGCAGGCCAAGCCGATACGGCGAGACCCGATCTCCCCGGCCGGCGATTGCCGGCGGGAAATCGGGGGCCGCGCGCTCCCGCCAATTTTCCCGGGCGGGCGGGAAAATGGCAAGGCCAGGAAGCATAGTCCTAAAGCATAGTCCTGAAGCATAGTCTTGAAGCAGGGTCTCAACGCGCCGCCCGATGCATCGCCCAACGTGCCGCCCGGGCCTCGGGAAACGGGATCGGAACCGGAACGTAAGCGAAATCTGCCCCGTTCCCGGGTGGAATTGCGCCAGGGAAGACTGCGTCATTCCCGAAGTTCGAGCGCTCCGCGTGCGGGCGGTCCCGTCTTTCCCCCTGGACTTTCCCCTTGGGACTTTTTCCCCGGAGTCTTTCCGGTCCGTGCAAGGCTCGATCACCCGGTACTTCTTCTTTCTCACTGCATCTGTGTTCCGCACGACACACCAACCGGGAGATCGGCCCGTCACCAGCATGCCACCCGCCAGCCTGGCGCTTTGCGCCACGCCCGAAAGCGTGCGCGGTGAGCTGCTCCTGGTGATGGGTCCATGTTTCTGCCCGGTGCGCCATCGCCGCGCCCGATGCTCGTCGGAACGAAAGCGAATCGATCTCTCCTCTTCGTCCCCCGTGATGTTTGACGTGATGTTTGGCGTGATGTCCGGCGTGATGCCTGGCGCGACATCGGACCGCGGATCGGTCGGGCAAAT
>JASHVY010000207.1 GCA_030044345.1 Acetobacteraceae bacterium
TATATTGTGTGTCGATATCGCACCAACCGTGCCTGTCCAAAAACGACGAGGATTGGGAGGTTACGCAATGAGCCAAGCAGGCAGCCCGACGGGACGCCAGGCTGGAGCCAGCCCCGAGGGCCGGGAGAGGGCGGTCCAATCGTCCCAAGACGCCGCGTTCTGGCAATTGGAAGATTGGTGGGCTGTGCTGCTGGGTCTCGGCTTGGTTGCGCTTGGCTATGCGCTCTTCGAGAGCGGATCGAGCCTCTCATGGCTTGCCGTGGTGCCTCCGAGCTGGTCGACACCCCATCAATTGCTGGCCCATTTCGCCGCCAATTGGGAGCGATATGCGGCACAGTTTCTCGTTTGGCTGGTCATCATCTCCGTTGCGCTCGTGACGCTGGGCTATCGGCTGCGCGAGACCATTCCGGGATTCCTATTTCTCTACATCGTCTCGGTGGTGATCTTCGCGATCGGCCAGTGGGCGGATGCGATCCACTACAATCTTGAACCTCCCCTCGTCGCTCTCATCCTGGGCTTGGTGCTTGCCAATTTCGGCGTGCTGCCGCGCGGACTCGATGCTGCGTTCCGCGTCGAGTTCTACGTCAAGCTCGGCATCGTCCTGCTCGGAGCAACATTGCCCTTTACGCTCATCGTATGGGCGGGACCGGTCGCATTGATCCAGGCATCGATCGTCTCCGTCGTGACGTTCCTGGTGATCTTTGCGCTCGCGCGAACACTGGGGCTGGATCCCCGTTTCGCTGCCACACTCGGCGTCGGGGGAGCCGTGTGCGGCGTCTCGGCTGCGATTGCCGTCGCTGCGGCTGTCGGGGCCCGCAAGCAGGATGCGCCGGTGGTCATCTCCATCGTGATCGTCTGGGCAATCGTGATGATCTTTGCGCTGCCGCTCGTGTCGAGCGCGCTCGATCTGCCGGCAGGCGTGGGAGGAGCGTGGATCGGAACTTCGGAATTTGCCGACGCTGCAGGCCTCGCCGCTGCACAGGCCTATGGGGACATCGCGGCGCATGTGCGAAGCGCGGCATCCGGGGGCGCGGCTCCAGCCATCGCAGATCAATCGATCGCTGCCTTTACCTTGATGAAAGTCGTCGGCCGCGACATCTGGATAGGCGTCTGGGCGGTGATCCTCTCGATCGTCGCAACGACACGCTGGGAGACGACTGGCATAGAGAACCGGGGCAAGGCTTCAGAGATCTGGCGTCGTTTTCCAAAATTCGTGATCGGGTTCATCATCGCCTCGGCATTCATCACGCTCGTCGCGCAGCAGGTTGGGCACGCGCAATTCGGGAAAGTTCTTAATCCAAATCTGATCGTTCCGATCAAAAACTTGAGAACCTGGGCCTTTGCCTTTGGCTTTCTCAGTATCGGACTGACCATGCGGTTCCGCGAGCTCGCAAGCGCCGGACTCAAGCCGGTGATTGCCTTCAGCTTCGGCGTGGTGGTGAATGTGGCGCTCGGCTTTGTCCTTTCGGCTCTCGTCTTTGGCGCTTATTGGGCCACGTTGGGCCATTGATTGAACGGGATGTCGCCTACAGTAATGGAGGGCGGGCGCGAGTTCTGTCGCGTCTGCCGGCATTTCCGTGATGCGCCGGGGCTGATCGCGGCGGCACTTCCGGGCATGGCAAGCATGAGTTCCGAGCACGGTTCCTTTCGGGCCGGTGATGGGCTTTGCCTGCACCACGACCGCTATGTGCGTGCCAGCGCCCATTGCCCCCGGTTCGAGTGGAACGAAAAAAGAGCTGAGAATCGAAAAGGGTAGCCTTCGCGTCTTTGGGGGGCGTAGGCGATAGCCAACTCGATATCGGGGAACCCTTCTTACCGCGTCCGGCCAGGACTCTGCCGCACTGACGAGTTTCGGTCCGGATCGGCTCGCGGTCTGGGGCACGTTCGGCGGCACGGCCGTCCTGCAGCTCACGACCGGCGGCGGGACGATGTGGATCCCCTACTTCATCGAGGTCGAGGGTGTCGCCGTGACTCTCCCCACTTGTGGAGAGGCTAGGCGATGAGAGGCACTGTCGATGACCTCCTTCAGCAGTCTCCTGGCTGTGTTTTTCTGAATTGCACAGTCAGAGATTGTCGGGCTGTGAAAGGATCCCCTGACGTCGCGTTTCTCAAGGATAATTCGCGTTTTGAGATCGAAATGACCGTTCAATTGACCAAATTTTTATGATCAGATCGTAATAAATACTTTACAGAACGGCAAACGAATTTAAGACCGTGTCGATCGCCGGCCAGCGCTTTGCCGGAAGATTACGGCAAATAGGTCAGCAAAAATAAATATATCCTCACAAAAGATGAGAGCAATGCAATGATGTCAGGGATAAAAACGTACAAATGACGGTAAACATAGGAATCGTTACGTCTGAAGCTGTAGTTCTCGGATGCGACAGCGTAGCAAACGTTAGAGAATACTTTATAGATCGATTCAAGTTCCTTGATACTGACGATAAAGGCATGACAGTTCTTGACTCCGAAAACAAACCAATCACTCGATTCAATATAGCCGACATGGAGCGCGTAGTGACGAGCGCTTGGAGCGGCCTTGCCAAAATGTTCGAGATTCATCCATCTCCGTCTCCAGTAGCGGCATCAACCGCGGGCCCAAGCAGAGATTCGTTGGTTGGCCAACGGAAGCGGCATACGCTCTTGGTTGAGCGCCCTTACGGCTTGGTGGATGGCCCACTCGAGCTGGGTGGGATCGGCGAAGGTCCGATGGGCGAGATAATGCGCCTTGAGGTCCCGCCAGACATCTTCGATGTCATTGAATTCGGGAGTATATTTGGGGAGCCACGCGACGGTGAGCCAATAGGCGTGGGCGGCGAGCGCTGCCAGGGACAGTTTGCTGGTGTGGATTGGACCATTCTCCTCGACCAGGACCACCGGCTTGGCGGGCTGTCCGGGCTTGGGGCCATAGAGCGGGTCCAGTTGTTCGAGATGGGTGACGAAGTCGCTGCTGCGCCTGGTCGGACTGGTATGCACGATGAGCCGGCG
>JASHVY010000208.1 GCA_030044345.1 Acetobacteraceae bacterium
TCGCGGAACAGCAGACGGTTGCCGGTCAGCGCCGCGAGGCGAGGCCCCGGCGTGAGAATGCCGGCGAGATTGAGCGGATCAGCACCGGAAACCGAAATCCACGCGCCGGCGGCCGTGCGGCGGCGTGTCTCGCGCAGCAGGCCCACCGCCTCGGGCAGGGCATATTGCTCGCCTGAGAAACCCGCAACGAAACGACCGCCGCGAATCTCGCCGCGCGCCTCCAGCCTGCGATAGACACGGAGCAAATCGCGCCAAGGCGGCAGCCACGCGGCTTCGCGCGCGAGCAGCCGCCAGAAGACGACGCCGTAACGGCCGAGCAGCGTGCGCGCCGCATGCTCGATCGCTTCCGCCTTGGCTTCGGGATCGATTGATTCGGCAGGTGCGCGGCGCGTGAGCGCCCAGCGGCCGGCGCCTTCCATGCCGAAGGCCAATGTCCGGCGCCGCCGCGGCGCGCCTGCAAAAGGCCGGCGGCGGTCCTCCGGCACCAGGAGCGCACGCAGCCCGCCGAAACTGTCCGAAGTGACGAGGCCGAGCGCGACCAGCTCGCCAAGCGCCTCCTCGAGCTGCGGGCGCAGCAACCCCGTGGCCTCCACGAGCTCGTCGAAGAAAGAGGCCCCGTGCGCACGCAGCGCGTTGAGCAGCGCCTCGGCCCGCCCGGTTGGCAGCGCCGCGTCGGGCTCGCCCGCAAGCCGCGTCCAGAGCGGACGATGGCGGCGGGCGAGAAGCGTGATCGGCGTCGTGCGCACAGGGCCGCGGCTTCCTGCCAAGGACGGGCTCAAACGCGCCCAGGCAACGCGCCCTGCCAGACACTGATCATCCAGCCAGGCCGGCTCGTACGAAGCAATGCGCGCCGGCAGAATCTCGGTCTCCCATGCGCCTGCCGGTGCCTCGAAGCCTTCGAGCAGCGCGACCGCCGCCGTGACCGCGTCCGGCCCTTCCAGCCGTGTCTCCTCCGTCATGCGCTGCCAGGCAAAGAGAAAGCGAAGGAAGTCGCTCGCCGCGACCGGCTCGATCTCCGCCCGCAAGCGCCGAACGGTGTAATGGTGAATGCGCGCGAGCAGCCGCCGGTCGCACCATTCCTCCTCATTGCCGCCAGGGGTGAAGCGTCCGCGCATGGCGAAGCCCTCCACCTCGAGCGCTGTGAGCGCGGTGCCGACCGCCTCCGCGCCGAGCCCGAACGGCGCGGCCAGGTTGCTTGGCGTGACCGGGCCAAGACCTTCCAGCCGGCCTCGCAAAATCTCGGCGAGCGCTTCTTCCGCCGACCACGCACGTTCCGCCGGCGGCGCAAGCGCGGGGGCGCATCGCGCATCGGGCCAGAGAACGAGGAACAGGCCCAGCCGCTCAGCGGCGACCCAGAGCGCGGCGCCGGCTTTCTCCATCCGCGTCACGCGGCCCTCGCGCGCAAGCTGGACGAGCCAGCCGCCCCACTCGGGCACGGACTGGGCTTCCTCGGTCGAAAGACAGCCAAGCCAGAGGAGCGCATCGTGCAGCTCCTCCGCATTGACAGGATCGGGCCAGGCTTCGAGGCGAACGCGCGCGATCGCCTCCGCATCCAGCTTTCCAAGCTCGGCCGCGCTCTCCGGGCTGAGCCAGCGCCGCGCCATGACCGCCTGTGTCCGCCGCTCCTCCAGCGGCGCGCCGTCGAGGAATGCGTAGGGCCGGGCGGAAAGCACTTCGAGCGCGAGCGGCGAGGGCTCGGTGAGATCACGCGCGATGATGCTGATCTCGCCGGACTCGAGATGGCGCAGCAGGCGTTCAAGCCCGACGATGTCCATCGCCTCGAAAAGACAATCGGTGATCGTCTGGTTGTTGAGCGGATGGTCGGGAATCTCGCGCTCGCCCACCAAATTCTCGGCACAGGCGATCTGGTCGGGAAAGACGGCGGCAATCAAATCTTCGGCCTGCATGCGGGCGATTTGCGGCGCGATCTTCTTGCCGCCTACGAAGCGCGGCAGCGCGAGCGCAATCCCGGCCACCCAGCGCCAGCGCGTGGTGAACATCGGCGCATCGAGCAATGCCTGAATGAGGACGGAGCGCACGCTCGCGGAATGGAGATAGTGCGCCACCTCGGCGAGATCGAAACTGTGCGCCGTGGTGAGCGAGAGCACGATATTGTCTTCGGTTGCCGCGGCCTGCAGCTCGAAATTGAATTTGCGGCAGAAGCGCTTGCGCAAGCTGAGCCCCCAGGCGCGGTTGATCCGGCTGCCATAGGGCGAATGAATAACGAGCTGCATGCCGCCCGCTTCGTCGAAGAAACGTTCGAGGACGATCCGCTCCATCGTCGGCAGCAGGCCAAGCGCGGCATGGGCAGCCGCGAGATATTCGAGAAGCTGCCCGGCCGCGGGTGCCGCGAGGCCGAGCTCGCCTTCAAGCCAGTTTCGGGCCGTCTCGCCCTCCGGGTCGCCTGCAAGGCGCGCGGCGATGCCGGTGTGCAGGCGCGAGACCGCGGCGGAAAGCGCGTCGCTCCGGCCCGGCGCCTCGCCGAGCCAGAAGGGAATGGTCGGCGGCTGCCCCTGCGCATCCTCGACGCGAACGGTCCCGCGTTCGATGCGCAGGATGCGATAGGCGGTGTTGCCGAGCTGGAATATATCGCCGGTCAGGCTTTCGACTGCGAAATCCTCGTTGACGCTGCCGATCACGGTGTTTTCCGGTTCCAGCAGAACCTGATAATCGGCGGTGTCCGGAATCGTCCCGCCGGAGGTGAGCGCGGTCACGCGCGCGCCGCGCCGTCCGCGCAGCACATGATTGATCGCATCGTGGTGAATGAGCGCGCCGCGCCGTCCGCGCCGCGTGGTGAATCCCTCTCCGAGCATATGCACGACGGCGCGAAACTCCTCGCGCGTGAGCGCGCGATAAGGCCAGGCCCGACGCATCCGTTCGTAAAGCGCGGCCTCGGGCCAGTCCTGCGCCGCAACCTCCGCAACGATCTGCTGGGCGAGCACGTCGAGCGGCTGATGCGGAAGCGTCAGCCGGTCCAGCTCGCCGCGACGGACGGAATCGAGCAGTGCCGCGCATTCCACGAGATCGTCGCGCGAGAGCGGGAAGAGCCGCCCTTTCGGCGTCGCGCCGACAGCGTGGCCTGAGCGCCCGACCCGCTGAAGAAAGCTCGCGATCGCGCGCGGCGAGCCGAGCTGGCAGGCAAGATCGACATCGCCGATATCGATGCCGAGCTCGAGCGAGGCGGTCGCCACCAGCGCCTTGAGCGCGCCCTGCTTCAGCCTCTGCTCGGCCTTGAACCGCCACTCCTTGGCAAGGCTGCCGTGATGGGCGGTGACAGCCTCTTCGCCAATTCGCTCGGACAGCGCGCGCGCAACGCGCTCGGCCATCCGGCGCGTGTTGACGAAGACGAGCGTGGTGCGGTGCGCCGCGATGAGCTCGGCAAGGCGATCATAGACTTGGGTCCAGACATCCGCGGACATCACCGCCTCGAGCGGAGAGGCAGGCAGCTCCAGCGCGAGGTCGCGCGCGCGCTGGTGGCCGGTATCGACGATCACGGGCTTTGCCGCCGGCGTTCCATCCGCGGCCGCGCCCACCAACAGATCGGCGATCGCCGTGATCGGGTTCTGGGTCGCCGAGAGGCCGATGCGAAGGAGCTTGTCGTCCGTGAGCGCGGCCAGCCGTTCGAGCGAAAGGGCGAGATGGGCACCGCGCTTGTTCGCGGCCATCGCGTGGATCTCGTCGACGATCACCCATCGCGTGGTCCCGAGCATTGCACGGCCGGACTCGGAGCCGAGCAGGATGTAGAGCGATTCCGGGGTGGTGACGACGATGTGCGGCGGACGGCGGCGCATCCGCTCCCGCTCGCCCGGGGGTGTGTCTCCCGTGCGCACCCAGGTGCGGATCTCGACATCGGGCAGCCCCTGCGCCCGCAAAGCCTCGCGGATGCCGGCCAGCGGCGCTTCGAGATTACGCTGCACGTCGTTGGAAAGGGCTTTCAGCGGCGAGACATAGACGATCTGGGTCGCGTCGGGGAGTTCGCCCGCGAGGCCCTGACGGAGCAGCGCGTCGATCGCGGCAAGGAAGGCCGCCAGCGTCTTGCCCGAGCCGGTGGGCGCGGCGATCAGCGTATGGCGGCCGGCCTGGATCGCCGGCCATGCCTCGGCCTGGGCCGGGGTGGGCGCGGCGAAGCGGTCGGCGAACCATGCCGCAACGGCAGGATGGAACAGGCGCGAAAAGGTGGCGTTCATCGGTTCCGGCAATGTCGCACATCCGGGGCCGCAGGCGCAGCCGCCGGATGCGCGCAAGGCCGGAATCAGGGGTCGTTCTGTCGCCCGATCAAGCCCCCTTCAACCTGTCCGCCCCGCTTGTCAGGCTTCCGGGCGGCTGCAATAGGCCTCGAGGCGATAGCCGTCCGGGTCGATGGCGAAGGCCGCGTAGTAGTCGGGCCCGTAATCGGCGCGGAGGCCCGGTTTGCCATTGTCCTGCCCGCCGGCCGCCAGGGCCGCGGCGTGAAACGCATCGACGCTCTTGCGGGTGGGAGCGGTGAAGCAGAAATGCAGGCCCGATTTCGGATTGGCCGGAACGGGTTGAGCGGCGACGCTCATCCAGAAGACCGGCGCGGCGTCGCCATAGCCGAGCCATTCATCACCTTCGCTCAGAAGCTTGTAGCCGAGCGGGGCGAGAGAAGCGTCGTAGAAACGCTTGGCGCGCGCGAGATCGTGCACGCCGATCGAGACATGGTCGAGCATGAGAGCTTTCTCCTCCGTTGCGTTCGTGGGCCGATCCTATGGCGTACGCGCGGTTCCTTGCTTGGGGAAAGTTGCTAGCTTGGGCGGATGCCGAACGGGAACGATCCCAACCGGGCAGGAATGTCGGAGAGACCGCCGGGCGGCGCGCCCGCCGCGCGTCTGATCGCCGCCGGCCCCGGCTGGCAGGTGAGCGACGTGGTCTGCCGCCTTGGGCCGCGGGACCGGCCATTCGAGGAACGGCACGCGGAGGTGAGCATCGCCCTGGTGCTGGAGGGATCGTTCCAATATCGTTCCGATCGTACGGCCCTGCTCTATCCGGGGGCCTTCCTGCTCGGCAATGCCGGCGCTTGCTTCGTCTGTGGGCATGAGCATGGCGTGGGGGATCGCTGCCTCGCACTCCGCCTGGCACCCGATTTCTTCGCCGAGATCGCGGCGAGCACGGTGGGCTCCTCCCGCTTCCGCTTTCCCGCGGCGATGCTGCCGGCAAGCCGGAAACTTGCTTTGCCGCGTATCGAGAGCGAGGCCCGAAGGCGGCAAGGCCTGGCCAGGGAAGAGTGGGTCATCGGGCTGGCGGAGGCGGTTCTGGCCACGCTCGCCGGCGGGGCGCGCGGGATCATCGAGCCTTCGGCGCGCGACCGCCAGCGGATCAGCGACGTGCTTCGGCACATCGAGGAAAACTGCGAGGAAAAGCTCGACCTTTCCGGACTGGCGCGGGTGGCGCGGATGAGCCGCTATCACTTTCTCCGCACTTTCCGCCGCGCGCTCGGACTCACGCCCTACCAGTTCGTGTTGAGTGTCAGAATGCGCCGCGCGGCCGCGCGGCTCTGGGCCAGTTCAGCCCCCATCGCGACAATCGCGTTCGAGGCCGGGTTCGGCGATCTCTCGACCTTCAATGCCCGCTTTCGCGACCTGTTCGGAAAGAGCCCGAGCGCGTTCCGTCGCTCGGGGCAAGCGGATCAAAGCCCGAGGAGATCGAGGGTGCGGGCGAGCACTTTTGTCTCATCATAGCACTCGATCGCGCGGGCGCGGCCGGCTGCGCCCATGGCGGCGCGACGAGCGGGGTCTGCGGCAAGCTCGGCGAGGGCGGCGGCGAGCGGTTCGCTTTTGCCGCGCGGCACGAGCAGGCCCGTGATGCCCTCCAGCACCTGCTCGCGTGTGCCCGGGATGTCCGTTGCGACCACCGGCAGGCCCGCCAGCATCGCCTCGATCACGACCATCGGCAGGCCCTCGAAGTGGCTGGGCAGGGCGAAGATATCGGCAGCGGCGAGGATCGCCGGCGTATCCTCGCGATAGCCGAGCATCTTGAGGCGTGTGCCAAGCCCAGAGGCCGCGAAGAGGGGGGCGAGGTCGCGGCCATGCTCGTTGGCCAGCCGCTCTCCGACGACCCAGAGCTCAGCGTCGGGCAGAGTGCGCATGGCCGCGAGAAGCTCGGGATAGCCTTTCGCGTGCACGAGGCGCGCGATGATGACGATGACGAGCCGGTCGGGCGGCGTGCCGAGCTCTGCGCGCAGCCGCGCCCGGGCTTCCGGGTCGGGGCGAAAAAGGGAGGGATCGCGTCCGTTGCCGATAGCCTCGACATGGCGGGCGATGCCGAAGCGGCGTGCCGCCGCTGCGTCGGAGGCCGAGACCGTGAGCATGATGTCGGTGAAGCGGCCGCCGAGCCATTCGGTGGTGAAGGTCGCCACGCGGCGCGGCCATGAGCTGGGCTGGCGGAAGTGGAAGCCGTGATTCGTGTAGGCGATGCGGGGAATGCCTGCGCGGCGCGCGGCGATGCGGGTGAGAAAGCCGCTGACCAGCATGTGAGTATGCACGAGATCGGGCTTTTCGGCTCGGAGCAGGCCCACGAGGGCGCGGAACGAAGCCACATGGGTGGCGGGGGAAAGACGGCGTGCGAAGGGGATTGTGAACACGCGAAACCCTTCGGCCCGGACCGTGTCGAGGAGTGGTCCGTCGGGCGCAAGACCGATCATCTCGTGGCCGCGAGCACGACCGGCGCGCATCAGCGGCAGCAGGAAGTGCCGCAGCGCGAAGTCGGTGTTGGTGACCTCGATGACTTTCACCGGGTAAGTGTCAGCCAACCTTGCTCACGGCCCATTTCACCTGCTGCGGGCCGTCGGCAGGGCCGGTCAGCACGACCTGTTCGGCCCGCCGCGCCTCATTGCCGCCGAGATAGATGCTTTCATCGAGGGTCATCCGCGCCCCCTCGGCGCGCAGCCGCCAGCCGGCACCGGACGGCAAGCGAAGCAAAGCAGCCTCACCATCTTGCTGGAGGCTCGCGGTCACGCCTGGGTGGAGATGGAAGCGAATGACAAAAGGTTGCGGCAGGGGAGCCTCGATCGCGTCCTCGCCGCGTATGTCTTCGCCGCTTTCAGCCATATAGAGGCGGCGGCGATGGAGCGCCCCGAACGGCTTCATCCAGCCATCATGGCTGGTCTCGAGCCAATGGGCGCCACTCGCCTCCTGGCGGGCCACTTCGACCTTCTCCGGGCGCCTTCGGAGCCCATCCGGCGCGAGTTCCGAGGAATTGACATCGCCGATCACCAGGGTCGAATGCGCGGCGGTGGCGCGCATGGCATCGTGCCAGGCCTCGGAAGCGGCAGGGGCGGCGCCGCAATTGACGATCAGACGTTCGCGGCCGACCGAAAGCTCGAGCGAGAGGGTTCCCGCATGCGCCATTCGATCGAGCCCGCGCGGCGCGGGGGCACCGGCATCGACGATCAGCACGCTGCGCCCGGCTGCGAGGCGATAGAAGCCGGCATCCGTGAGGGCAGGTACCGCCCGGCCACTGCGCCCGGCATGGGTAAGGACGAGGTCGATCAGCTCGGCGCTCTCCTCCTTGCTGCCGTTGAAGAGGGCAAGTCCGCCATCGCCGTGGCGGAACGTGCGCAGCGCCACCGCCATACGCTCGATAACGGCCGATAGAGAAGCGGGCTGGGCGGCGCCGGCGCTCTGGAGCAGGGCGCGGATCTCGGTGAGGTCCTGCATGGCGGAGAGCTGCACGGTCGGGCTGCGTTCGGCATGGCAGCCATCGGGGAGCACCTGGCGGGACAACTCCTGGGGGAGAAAACGGAGCGCCCTTGTGAGCAGGGCACCGTGCTCCGGCAAGGCAACCGCGGCGGCGACCAGGCCTTTCAGCGCGGTGAGGGCGCGCGCATCGAGCTCTTCGGCAGGGAGCGCGGCGGCGAGCACCTGGGCGTCCGCCGTCAGCCGCGCCATCAGCTTCTGGCGGAAAGCATCGTCCGCCGACGCGGCAAAGAAGTCATAATGGCCGAGCCAGCCGGCGATGCGCGCGCCGACAACGTCCGGGCGATGGGCGACCGGGTCGGTCTGCTGCGTGGTGATCCAGTCGCTGACCAGCGTACGTGCACGCGAACGGGCCGCATCGGTACCCAGGGCATGGAGGTCGCGGAGCCAGGTGAAGCCATGCGCGGCGGCACGGAGGAGCGATGGATCGCCGGTCAGGTTCCAGTTTCCCGGACGGAGCGCCCGAACGGTACCGGCAACGTCGAGCTCACCCTTGACGAGGCGCGCGCCGAGCGTGGCGTCACCGGGCCAGGGATCGAACGAGGTCTGGGCGGGCGCATCCGGGACGTGGAGCGGGCGGAAC
>JASHVY010000209.1 GCA_030044345.1 Acetobacteraceae bacterium
CGCCAGGTCGCGCGCACTTCGGCATCCGTCGCTGTCGATTTGAGGCCGAGCACGGCATAGGGATCGGAGGTCTCGGTCCCGTGCCGGGGCGCGGTGCCGCGCGCGCGGTTCCAGGCGGCCGCATCGAGCCCGAACGCCCGGTGCACGCGGGCGAGAAAGGCTTCCTCCCGGGCGTTTGCAGGCCCGTCCGCCCGCGCGATGACGAAGAGTGCCGCGAGCACCTCCTCGAGCGTGCCGCGATTGTCGCCGAAGGTCTGGGCAAGCTGCTCGGCGAACTCCTCATATCCGGATGCGCTTTCCCGCGCCTGGTCGAAGAGGCGGCCG
This sequence comes from Acetobacteraceae bacterium, assembly GCA_030044345.1. Lineage (GTDB taxonomy): Bacteria > Pseudomonadota > Alphaproteobacteria > Acetobacterales > Acetobacteraceae > JAKAWQ01. The sequence continues at coordinate 325 of JASHVY010000209.1, forward strand.
ACCTGGTGGACCGATTCGGGCGGGATGCGGAAGTGGCGCTTGAAGGTCTCGATCTCGGCGCGATTCACCGGGCCGTCGCACTTGGCGAGCTTGGCCGCGAGCACGACGACCGAGATCGCGAAGACTTCCTCGCGCCGGCCGAACAGGGCGGCGATGCGCGCCGGGCCGAGCGGCGAGCGCGCGCCGCCAAAGGGGCCGCCGAACTGGCGTCCCATCTGGCGGCGCAGATCGCCGAGCGCGCCGGTATCCGCCGCGTGGCCGAGCGCGGCGCCGACGACGAAGCCGAACGGCCCTCCCATGGCCAGGCCCGCCATCCCGCCGATGATCTTGCCCCAATATCCCATGCTGCCCTTGTCGCTGAGCTTTTCAGCGTAGCATGCGGCGGTTGAGCGCGGCAAAACAGGCGGGCTTCGCCCGGTGTCGCTGCCGGACCCTTGCCCCGGGCGGCTTGCCTCTCCATCCTCCGCGCCCTTCACGAGGCAACGGATGGGGCAATGGCGGGGTGGCAGTTCTGGATCGATCGCGGCGGCACCTTCACCGACATCGTCGCGCGCGATCCGGAGGGTCGGCTCACCGCGCGCAAGCTCCTGAGCGAGAACCCGCGCCAGTATCGTGACGCGGCCATCGCCGGCATCCGCGAGGTGCTGGGGCTCGCGCCCGGCGCGCCGATCCCGCCCGGGACGATCGCGGCGGTGAAGATGGGCACGACGGTCGCGACCAATGCGCTGCTCGAGCGGCGCGGCGAGCGGACCCTGCTCGTCGTCAATCACGGCTTCGCCGATGCCTTGCGCATCGGGAACCAGGCGCGGCCGCGCCTCTTCGATCTCGCGATCAAGCTCCCGACCATGCTCTACGAAGAGGTGATCGAGGTCGGCGGGAGGATCGGCGCCGATGGGGCCGAGATCGAGCCGCTCGACGAGGACGCGGCGCTGGCAGCGCTCCGGCGCATCCGCGCGCGGGGGATCGGCGCCTGCGCGATCGCGCTCATGCATGCCTGGAAATACCCCGCGCATGAAAAGCGGCTGGCCACGCTCGCAGAGGAGGCCGGCTTCGCGCAGATTTCGGTGAGCCATCGCGTGAGCCCGCTCCTGAGACTGATCCCGCGCGCCGACACCACCGTTGCGGATTCGTATCTTTCTCCTATCCTCGGCCGCTATGTGGCCGAGGTGGCGGGCGAGCTTCGGGGGACGAAGCTCTATTTCATGCAGTCGAACGGCGGGCTCGCGGCGGCCGAGGCCTTCCAGGGCAAGGATGCCGTGCTCTCCGGGCCGGCCGCGGGCATTGTCGGCGCGGTGCGGACCGCCGCCATGGCCGGGTTCGAGCAAGTGATCACCTTCGACATGGGCGGCACCTCGACCGATGTCGCCCTCTATGCCGGGAGCTTCGAGCGAACCTTCGAGCGGGTGATCGCGGGGGTGAGGATCGCGGCCCCCATGCTCGCCATCAACACGGTGGCGGCGGGCGGCGGCTCGATCCTCGGCTTCGACGGCGCGCGGCTGCGGGTCGGCCCGGAATCCGCGGGCGCCGATCCGGGCCCGGCTTCGTACCGCAAGGACGGGCCGCTCACGGTGACGGATGCGAATCTCTGTCTCGGGCGAATCCAGCCGGCGCATTTCCCGGCGATCTTCGGGCCGGGCGGCGATGAGAGGCTCGATGCGGCGCTGGTGGCGGAGCGGTTTGCCGCGCTCGCCGCCGAGGTCGCGAAGAGCCTCGGCGAGGCGCCGCGCGAGCCGGCCGCGCTGGCGGCCGGGTTCGTGGAGATCGCGGTCGCCAACATGGCGAATGCGGTCAAGGAAATCTCGGTCGCCAAGGGGCAGGATGCGAGGCGCTTCACGCTCGTCTGCTTCGGCGGCGCGGGCGGGCAGCATGCCTGCGCGGTCGCCGATGCGCTGGCGATGGAGACGGTGACGCTGCATCCGCTCGCCGGCGTGCTTTCGGCCTATGGCATGGGGCTCGCGCCACAGACGCAGCTTCGCGAGCAGGCGGTGGAGATCCCCTTCAGCGAAGAGGCGCCGACGAGGCTTGCCGAGCTTGCCGCGCGACTGGCGAAGGAAGCGCGTGCTTCGCTCATCGAACAGGGGGCGGAGGCCGAAAGTATTGCGACGGAGGCGCTGGTGCATCTTCGCTATGCGGGGACCGACGCGCCCATTCCCGTGCCGCTCGGGGCTCATGCCGAGATGGTCGAGACCTTCACCCGGCTGCATCGCGCGCGCTTCGGTTTTGCGACGCCGGAGCGGCCTTTGATTGCCGCGTTGGTCGCGATGGAAGCGCGTGCGGGGGGCGAGGCGGTGGCGGAGGCGAAGCTTGCGCGGCGCGAGAGAGGCGCCGCCGAGCCGATCGATCGGGTGAGGATGTGGAGCGACGGCGCCTGGCACGAGACGCCGGTGTTTGCGCGGAGCGATCTGCTCGCGGATGACAGGATCGCGGGGCCGGCGCTGATCGCGGAGGAGAACGCGACGACGGCGGTGCTGCCGGGCTGGCAGGCGGAGATCATCGGGACGGGCGCGCTCGTGCTGCGCCGGATTGCGCCGCGCCACGGGCGAAGGGCGCATGATCCGACGCGGCCGGACCCGGTGCTGCTCGAGCTCTTCAACAATCTCTTCATCAATGTGGCCGAGCAGGCCGGAGCGGTGCTGCAGAACACCTCCCTCTCGGTGAACATCAAGGAGCGGCTCGATTTTTCCTGCGCGGTGTTCGACGGCGAAGGCAATCTTGTCGCCAACGCCCCGCATGTGCCGGTGCATCTCGGCGCGATGGGCGAGAGCGTGAAGACCGTGCTCGCGCGGCGGGGGAACAGCCTCCGCCCCGGCGACGTGATCGCGCTCAACAACCCCTATAACGGCGGCACGCATCTGCCGGATGTCACGGTCATCACGCCGGTCTTCGACGAAAAAGGCGAAGGAATCCGGTTCTTCGTCGGCGCGCGCGCCCATCATGCCGATATCGGCGGGATCACACCGGGATCGACCCCGCCGCATTCGCGCACCCTCGAGGAGGAGGGAGTCGTGATCGACGATTTTCTCCTCGTCGCGGAAGGGCGGATCCGCGAGACGGAGCTCCGCGCCCTGCTCGCCAATGCGCGCTATCCGGCGCGCAGCCCGGATGTGAATGTCGCCGACATCAAGGCCCAGATCGCGGCCAACGAAAAGGCGGCGCAGGAGCTGCTCAGGGTGATCGCCGAGCAGGGATGGGAGACCGTGCGCGCTTATATGCGCCACGTGATGGACAATGCCGAGGAGAGCGTGCGCCGGGTGATCACGCGGATCGGCGACGGGCGCTTCGAATACCGGATGGATGACGGATCGCCGCTCATCGTCGCGATCCGTGTCGATCGCGAAAGCCGCAGCGCCGTGGTGGATTTTTCCGGCACGGGCGCCGAGCGGGAGGACAATTTCAACGCCCCCGCGGCAGTCACCCGGGCCGCGGTGCTCTATGTGTTCCGCACCCTGGTCGGCGAGGACATTCCCTTGAACGATGGCTGCCTCAAGCCGATCCGGCTCGTCATCCCGCCGCGGACCTTCCTCTCGCCATCGCCCGGCCATGCGGTGGTGGCCGGCAATACGGAGGTCTCCCAGGCGGCGTGCAATGCGCTGTTCGGGGCGCTCGGCGCGATCGCCTGCAGCCAGGCGACGATGAACAACTTCCTTTTCGGGGACGCAACGCGCCAGTACTACGAGACGATCTGCGGCGGCACCGGCGCGGGCCCCGGGTTCGACGGCACCGCCGCGGTGCAGACCCACATGACGAACACGCGGATGACCGACCCCGAGGTTCTCGAGCTCAACTATCCGGTGCGGCTGGAGCGCTTCGCGATCCGCCGTGGCTCGGGCGGCGCGGGCCGGCACCGCGGCGGCGACGGGGCGATCCGAAAGCTTCGCTTCCTCAAGCCGATGACCGCCGTGATCGTCGCCTCGCGCCGGGAGGTGGCGCCGTTCGGGCTCGCGGGCGGCGCGGACGGAGCGGCGGGTCGGCAATGGGTCGAGCGGGCGGATGGCCGCATCCTCCCGCTTTCCGGCACGGATTCGGCCGAGCTCGTCGCGGGTGATGCCTTCGTGATCGAGACGCCCGGAGGCGGCGGCTATGGTCGTCCAGGCGGGGACTGAGACGGTGCGATTCGGGCGCATCCTGTTTCTGTCCGTAGCGGTGATGATCGTCCTCGCGGTCGCCGCCGTGGCCGTGCTGCCCTCGGTGCTCGACTGGAACCGCTATCGCGGCACGCTCGAGCTTCTGGCCGGGGACGCACTCGGCCGGCCGGTGACGATTGCCGGCCCCGTCTCGCTCTCGATCCTGCCCGAGCCGATGCTGACCGCCTCGCGCGTGCGCGTCGACGGTGGAGAGGACGGGACACGCATCCTGGTTGCCGAGCTTCGGCTGCGCGTCGCCCTGATGCCGCTTCTCTCCGGGCGGGTGGATGCGAGCGAGCTCACGCTGCGCCAGCCCGATCTGCGCCTGCCCTGGCCGCCGCGCCTGGGCCTGCCTTTTGCCACGCCGCCATGGCTTGCCGCCCTCTCCGCGCGCATCGAGGATGGAACGATCGAGGCCGGCGGCCTCTCGCTCACGCATGTGAACGCGACCCTGACCGCCGGCCGGGGCAGCGAAGCGCTGGTGCTTTCGGGCACCGCCGCGATGGGCGCGAGTCTTTGGCAGCTCTCCTTGCGGCTCGGCGATCCGGAGCAGGACGGCAATGCCCCGATCGCGGCGAACCTGAGCGGCGCCGACGCGGCGGCGGGCATCGCCGCAAGCCTGGCGGGCGTGCTGCAACCCGATGGGCATATCCGCGGGCACGTCGTGATCGAAGGACCCGATCTCTCGCGGCTGATGGAAGCACCCCCCCTGCCCTTCCATGCCGACGGAACGATCCTGACCGGTTCGGAGGCCGTCCGCCTGACCGACCTTGCGTTGCGGCTCGGGGGAGCCTCGGTCATCGGCAGCGGGGTGCTCGCGCTCGCGCCGGGATTGCGGCTCAACCTCGCGCTCTCGGCGGTGGATGCGGTCCCGCTCGATCCCTGGCTCACGGTGCTGCGCACGGGGGGAGAGAGCCGCCTGCCGGTCGGGCTCACGCTCGACGCTTCGCGTGCGACACTGGCACGCGGGTTGCTGCAGGACGTGCGGCTGGCAGCGGTCTTTGCCCCCGGGGGCGCGCAAATCGGCGCCTTCCAGGCGATCCTGCCCGGCGGGGCCCGTTTCGCGGCCGAAGGGCAGCTCGCCCTCGCCCAAGGCCCCGCCTCAGGCCCCGTCCAAGGCCCCACCTCAGGCAACGCGCAAAGCGGCCACGTTGCGCAGAGCAATGGCGCAGCCTGGCAGTTCGTGGGAACCGCGCATCTGGACGCCCCGGCGCTCGATACGACGGCGCACTGGCTGGAAGCTGCGGCACCGGGGGTGGTGCCGCGGCTCGCCCCGCGCCTGCTGCGCGCGGCCGATCTCAGCGCGCGGGTGACGATCGACACCAGCCGGATCGCGCTCGAGGACATTGCCGGCACCTTCAATCAAAGCCATGTCGGTGGCGGCCTCAGCCTCGGGCTCGGCGGCACGCCCGCGATCAGCGCCGGACTCACGCTCGACCGGCTCGACCTCCGGCCATGGCTCTCCTGGTGGCAGAGCGAAACACTGCCGCTCGCCATGCTTCCCCGCCTCTTTGCCGGGATGGCGATAGAGCTTCGGCTTTCGGCCGGGCAGGCGACGCTGGGGGAGACGACACTCAGCAATCTCAACCTCGATGCCGCAACGGAAGGGGGACAGGTGATCCTGCGCCGGCTGGACGCGGCCATCGATGGCATGCATGTCATCGCGTCCGGCGCGCTCGGCAACGGCGGCGTGATGACTGCGGGACAGCTCGCACTGACCGGCCCGGGCACGGCGGCAGCGGCGGCGCTGCTTCCCGCGCCGTTCGGACCGGCCCTCAGGCACTTGCAGGCGCCGATTTCCCTGGATGCAACGGCCGCGGGAGCGCCGAACGCACTCCATCTTTCCCTCAATGCCACGCTCGGCGATCTGCGGGTGACGGCGGAGCCGGTCGTCAATCTGCGGAGCGGCGACTGGCAGGGGCCGGTGACGCTGCGTCATCCCGGGGCTGCCGAGCTGATGGTTGCGACCGGCCTGCCGGACCCGACACCGTGGCTGGGCCCGGGCTCGTTTTCCCTGATCGGCCAGATTGCGGGCGGCGCGGCGGCCTGGACGATCGAGGATTTCCGCCTGATCGCCGGCACACTCACGGCGAGCGGCAGCCTTCATCTCAGCCTTGACCCGGAGGGGCCGACGATCTCCGGCGCGATCCGGGCAAATGCGCTGCCCGTGCCCGTGCCGGCGCCAAACGGTCGGGAACTGCTGCCCTTGGCGCTTCTTACGGGTTGGCGCGGCAATGTCCGCTTCGCGGCGGGGAAAGTGCTGGCCGGCCCGCACCCGTTGCTGGGCAATGCCGAAGGGAGGGTGAGCGCGGGGGATGGAGTGGTCTCACTCGAAGTGACCGGAAATCCGCCGGGTGGGGGCACCATGACGACGGTCCTGGGCGTTGACACCAGAGCCGAGGTGCCGCGCTTCCGGCTTGGGGCGGCATTCGGCGATGTTCGTCTCGCCGGGGGGGTGTTCCATATGCCGCTCGATCTCTCATCCGGCACGGTTTCGGGAACGCTCGGCTTCACCGGCGAGGGTTATGGCCCGGCGGCGCTGCTTGCGACCTTGAGCGGGAGCGCGGAACTCACGGGAGAGAACGGAACGGTTACAGGCTTCAGTCTCGGCGGTGTGCGGGCGGTGATGGCGGGCCAAGGGGTGGACGCGGGACACGGGCTCGACAAGGCGCTGGGGGGCGGGACGAGCATGTTCTATCGGATTGTGCTGGAAGCGAAAGGGAATGCCGGACGGTTCACGCTCGAGAAGGCCGTGCTGAGCGGGGATGACGGGACGATCCGGGCGAGCGGGAATGTCGATCTGCCGGACGGGACCGAGGATCTGCGGCTTGCCCTCGCATCGCTGCCTGCGGGATCGCCGGAGATCATCCTGCGGCTTGCGGGGTCGATTTCCACGCCGCAAAGGCTGATCGAGATGACCGATGCGCTCGATTGGCTCGCGAAGAAAAATCAAGGCAAAACGGGGCATTAATAGAAAAAGTGGGCGATGTGGGCGTACCGGAGGCCCCTTAAAAGTCCATCTCAGGAATTGGACGGTGCCGGCGCCCCTTCTCCGACCGCGAAAGCGAGCCGCACCAGGCAGCCTGCGGTCCCGTCCATGCCGGCACGATCTGCCTGTTCGGCCAATGTGATCAGCCGATCGATCAGCACCAGTGGGCTGAAGGAGGGGCAGAGCTCACACGTTTGAGGAAGAGGCATTGGGTACCTCCGCCGAGATCTTGCTGGCGGTATGTAGCCACTCATTCCTTGCCCAAGGATTAACCCGAATGGGATGAATCCGGACGCTCGCGCAGCGCCCGGACGCGCAGCGCCGAGGCGAGGGAGCGCTTGGGCGGGCGATCGGCATCGGTTTCGGAGACGAGGGAGGAGAGCGAACGTCCGCGGAGGGCGGCAATGGCGGCCAGCGCCGCCCAGAATTCGGGCTCCAGCGCGACGCTGGTGCGATGCCCGGAGAGGGTGAAGCTGCGCTTTTCGAGCATCAAGCCACACTTTCGAGCCGTGCGAGGGCCCAGCCTGCCGCCTCGGCGACGACGGGATCGGGATCGGCGCGGAGGGGCTCGGCGGACGGAGCGAGTCTTTTGTCGCGCGAATTGCCGATGGCGATCAGGACATTGCGGACGAACCGGTTGCGGCCGATGCGCTTGATGGGCGAGGCCGGGAAGCGGGCGCGGAAGGCGGCATCATCGAGGGCGGCAAGCTCGGCGAGCATGGGCGCGGAGAGGTCGGGCCGGGCGGCGAGCTTCGCTTCCCGACCGGAGGCGGCGAAGCGGTTCCAGGGACAGACGGCGAGGCAATCGTCACAGCCATAGATGCGATTGCCGATGGCCGGGCGGAATTCTTCCGGGATCGGGCCGCGATGCTCGATCGTGAGGTAGGAGATGCAGCGGCGCGCATCGAGCTTGTAGGGAGCGGGGAACGCATCGGTCGGGCAGGATTCGAGGCAGCTTCGGCAGGTGCCGCAGTGATTGGGGTGCGGCGGATCGGGCGTGAGGGCGAGCGTGGTGAAGATCTCGCCGAGGAAGAGCCAGCTTCCGTGGCGGCGCGAGACGAGATTGGTGTGCTTGCCCTGCCAGCCGAGGCCGGCGCGCTCGGCGAGCGGTTTTTCCATCACCGGCGCGGTATCGACGAAGACCTTGACGGAGGCGCCGAAGCGGGCGGCGATGAAGCCGGCGAGCTCTTTGAGCTTGCCCTTGAGGATATCGTGATAATCCCGTCCGCGGGCATAGACCGAGATATTGCCGCGGTCTGCCTGAGCGAGCGCGGCGAGCGGATCTTCCTTCGGCGCATAGGAGAGGCCGACGGCGATGACGCTCCGCACCTCGGGCCAGAGTGTCTGGGGATCCGCCCGCTCCGGCTCGCGGCGGGCGAGCCAATCCATCTCGCCCTGGCTGCCCTCGGCGAGGAAATCCCTGAGCGCGGCGCGCTGCCGCGGGGCGAGCGCGGCGGTGGCGAAACCGACGGCATCGAAGCCGAGGGCGCGGGCACGGGCGCGGATGAGCTCTTCGCTATCCGCGGCCACGATAGGGCGCGACCGCCTGGGAGGGCAGGAAAAGCCCGCCCGGCGGCTCCCCGGTTTGCCAGAAGACATCGATCGGGATGCCGCCGCGCGGATACCAGTAGCCGCCGATGCGGAGCCAGCGCGGCGCCACGGCGGCAACGGCGCGGCGCGCGATCATCATCGTGCAGGCCTCATGGAAGGCGCCATGGTTGCGGAAGCTTCCGAGAAACAGTTTCAACGATTTGCTCTCCAGCAGCCATGGGCCGGGAACATAATCGATGACGATATGGGCGAAATCGGGCTGCCCCGTGATCGGACAAAGAGCGGTGAATTCCGGGCAGGTGAAGCGGACGACATAGGAAGCGGCCTCGTCCGGGTTGGGAACGCGCTCGAGCACGGCCTCCTCCGGGTTCAAAGGCAGCCCGACTTGCCGGCCGAGGAGGGTGGGTTCGTCCATCACGTTCGCTCTTTCCCGCGATCGTCCTTCCGGTGCGGGCCGGGATCTCCGCACGCCCAGGCCGCGCGCAGCGCGGCTTCATGCTCGGTGAGGTTTCCCGCGATGATCGCCGCGCGCAGGCCCCGCATCAGGGCCTGATAATAGTGCAGATTGTGCCGGGTGAGGAGCATCGCGCCGAGCATCTCGCCGGCCTTGAAGAGATGATGGAGATAGGCGCGGGCATGGCGGCGGCAGGTGGGACAGGCGCAGGCGGCATCGAGCGGAGCGGGATCGGCGGCGAAACGGGCGTTGCGGAGGTTGAAAATGCCGGCGGAGGTGAAGGCGCGGGCGGTGCGTCCGGCGCGCGTGGGGATGACGCAATCGAAGAGATCGATCCCGCGCGAGATCGCTGCGACGAGATCCTGCGGCGTGCCGACGCCCATGAGATAGCGGGGGCGGTCGAGCGGGAGCGCGGGCAGCGTGGCATCGAGCGTTGCGAGCATGCGGGCCTGGCCCTCGCCGACCGCGAGGCCGCCGATCGCATAGCCGTCGAACCCGAGGGCGGTGAGGGAGGCTGCGGATTGCAGGCGAAGCTCGGGATAGGTGCTGCCCTGGACGATGCCGAAGAGGCCGTAGCCGCGGCGGGGCTCATAGGCCGCCCGCGAGCGCGCGGCCCAGCGCATGGAAAGCTCCATCGAGCGGCGGGCTGCTGGGAGCGTGGCCGGGAATTCGGTGCATTCATCGAGCACCATGGTGACGGTGGCATCGAGCAGGTGCTGGACGCGGACGGCGCGCTCGGGCGTGAGATCGATCCGGGCGCCGTCGATATGGGAGCGGAAGACGACGCCCTCCTCCGAGATTTTCCGCAAGGCGCCGAGGGACATCACCTGGAATCCGCCGGAATCGGTGAGGATGGGGCCGGGCCAGGCCATGAAGCGATGCAGGCCGCCGAGCGCGGCGATGCGTTCGGCGCCGGGGCGGAGCATGAGGTGATAGGCATTGGCGAGCACCATCTCGGCGCCGGTGGCGCGGACGGAGGCGGCTTCCATGCCCTTGACGGTGCCTTGGGTCCCGACCGGCATGAAGGCGGGCGTATGGACGGGGCCGTGGGCGGTTTCGAGCAGGCCGGCGCGGGCGGCGCCTTCCGTGGCGGCGAGGCGGAAAGGGAGGGTCATGGGGGCCGGGGTTTAAAGCGTGATGACCGGAGGTGGGAACACCGGAGGTCTGAATCACGCGAGAAAACAAAGACCGAGAGCGGGATGGGGGAACGTGAGCGATTCCATCCCGCGCGAGGGCGTGATGACCGGAGGTGGAATCACCGCAGGTCTGCACAGGTCTGGATCACGCGAGAAAACAAATGGCCGGAGCGGGTTACGTGAGCGAAAGCAAACGCATCCCGCTCCAGCCTGGCAGGGTGGCGCTTGGAACCTTCGCGGGAAGGCGATGCTGGCGGCGGCCGGGGGCGCGCATTGTTTTGGGCATCAGATGATGATAAATTCATGCCTGCGGGAGATGGACCCATGCGCACGACCCTGGCGCTCGACGATGAATTGCTGGCGAAGGCCGAAGCCTTTACGGGGCTGAAAGAAAAATCGGCCCTCGTCCGCGAGGCCTTGAAAGCCCTGATCGAACGGGAAAGCGCGCGACGCCTGGTGCGTCTCGGCGGAACCGAGCCGAGGCTCATCGCGCCCCGACGGCGCCGGCCGCCGGAATCGTGATTCTGGTCGATACCTCCGTATGGATCGACCATTTGCGAAGCCGGAACGAGACATTGGCGGCGCTGCTCGAGGGCGGAGAGGTCCTCGTGCATCCCTTCGTGATCGGCGAACTCGCGCTCGGCCATCTGCGACAACGCGACCTCATTCTGATGAGCTTGCAGGATCTGCCCTGCGCGAAGATCGCGAGCGATCCGGAAGTGTTGCGATTCATCGGCGAACGCAGGCTATTTGGCCTCGGGGTCGGCTATGTCGACGCGCATCTTCTGGCGGCGGCATTGCTGACGGCGGGGACGCTCCTGTGGACGCTCGATGCGCGGCTGCTCGCGGCTGCCAAGCGTTTGGGGGTGGCCGCAAGGCTTTGACGGCGAAGGATTCGCGCATCGCTTCCAGTGCCATGGTTTGCCGATGATCCGTAATTTTTCCGATCATGCGGCCAATGAGCGGACATTCCTGGCCTGGGTGCGGACCGCGATCGCCGTGATGGCGTTCGGGTTTCTGGTCGCGCGGTTCAACCTGTTCCTGAAGATTGCCGTGAGGTCCATGGAAAGCGGCGGGCGCGCGGTAGCCGTGCCGGGCGGCGGATTCGGGGGGATTGCCGGAATCCTGCTCATTTTTGCCGGCACGGCGATGGTGGCGATCGCGGCGGTGCGCTTCCTCCGCACCGATCGGGCAATCGACCGGCCGGAAGGCGCGGCGGAAAGCGCGCGCGCCGATCTGGCACTGGCCGGGCTCATGATCATACTCGGCATCGCTCTGGTGGTGTATCTTTCCCAGACGCTGGTGGCGGCGCTTTGAGTCCGGCTTGACCCGGATCAAGACCGCTTCCGACGGGCGCGGGACATTTGACGAGGAGGTTCCTTGCCAACATGTCGACGGGGCCCCGGCGTGGAGCCTGCAACCGCCGAGGAAAGGAGATACCGACCGTGGATCGCCGCAGCTTCCTCAAATCCTCCGCCGCAATGGCGGCGGGTGCATTCGCCCCCCTGCCCGGCTTTGCCGATTCACCCGCGGCGGGCGGGCCAACCGTGCTGATGCTGCAAAGCCGGGTCATCGAAGTGGAGGGCAAGGCGGCCTCCGTGCTCGGGATCGCCCAGCCGGACGGCACGCGGGGCCTCTTCACGGACGTTTCGACCCCGTTTCACGTTCAGGTCCGGAACGGTCTCGATACCGAGTCCCTGATTCATTGGCACGGGCTGACGCCACCCTACCGGCAGGACGGGGTGCCTTATGTCGCGGCGCCGCCGATCCCCGCCGGCGGTCGCCAGGACTATGACTTCAAGCTCGATATCGCCGGCACCTTCTGGATGCACTCGCATGTCGGCTTCCAGGAGCAGCACCTGCTTTCCGCCCCGCTCATCATCCGCGACGGAGCCTCCGAGCGCGCGGGGAGGCAGGAAATCGTGATCATGCTGCACGATTTCAGCTTCCGGAGTCCGGAGGAGATCTACGCCGGCTTGCGGCAACGCAAAGGGGGCGGAGAACTGGCGATGGCCAGCATGAAGCTGCCGGGCGCGGCGGGCCAAGGCACGACAGGCCAAAAGACGACAGGCCAAGGCACGGCAGGCCAAGGCACGACAGCGGCGGCGATGGAGGCGAAGCCCGATCTGAACGACGTGGATTACGACGCCTTTCTCGCCAATGACCGTACGCTTGCCGACCCGGATATCGTGGGGGTGGAACCGGGAGGGCGGGTGCGGCTTCGGATCATCAATGGCAGCGCCGCGACCAATTTCTGGATCGGCCTTGGCGCGCTCCGCGGCACGCTCATCGCCGTGGACGGCATGGCGGTCAAGCCGATGGCGCTCAACACCATGCCGCTTGCGGTGGCGCAGCGCGCGGACATCCTGCTCGACCTGCCGGCGGGTACGGGCGCCTTTCCCATCCTCGCGCAGGTGGAAGGCAAGACCGACCGCACGGGCATCGTGCTCGCGACGATGGGTGCCAAGGTCGGGCGGGTTGAGAAGAACGCCGCCATGCCGGCCCCGGCGGTCACGCTCGATTTCGAGCAGAGCCTGACTGCCGCGAAGCCGCTCGCGCCGCAGGAAGCCGGAATCCTGCGCGATGTGCTGCTCACCGGCGATATGCAGGCCTATGTCTGGTCGATGGACAATCAGGTCTATCCGAAGATCACGCCCATCATGGTGAGCGCGGGCAAGCGGGTCGAATTCGTCATGAAGAACGAGACGATGATGTCCCACCCGATGCACCTGCACGGCCACAGTTTCCAGGTGGTGGCGGTGAACGGGCGGAGATTTTCAGGGGCCGTGCGGGACACCGTGCTGGTGACGCCGCAGGCGAGCGTGACCATCGCCTTCGATACGGACAATGTGGGACGCTGGGCCTTCCACTGCCACAACCTTTATCATCTCGAGGCCGGGATGATGGCGGTGGTTGACTACGAGGGCGTGAGGATGCCCCAGCTTCTCTAGAGAATGCCGGATATCGGCGCTTGGCGCTTGGGTTGACGGGCGGCCTGACGCAAACTCAGCCGATGAACGAGCAGGCAGGTGTGGCGGCGGGGCTGGCGGTGATTCTGCGGGCCTCGCGCGACGAGGATATTGCCGCGATCACCGCGATCTATGGCTTTCATGTCCTCACCGGGACGGCTTCCTTCGAGACCGAGGCGCCGGATGCGGCGGAGATGGCACGGCGGCGGACGGAGCTGGTCGGGCGCGGCTATCCCTATCTCGTCGCGGAGGATGTGGCCGGGATCGCGGGATATGCCTATGCCGGGCCTTACCGGGCGCGGCCTGCCTATCGGGAGACGGTGGAGAACTCGATCTATCTGCGCCCGGACGCGATGGGACGCGGCCTGGGGCGACGTCTGCTCGATACGCTCATCGAGGCCTGCGTGGAGCGGGGCTTTCGCCAGATGGTCGCGGTGGTGGGGGATAGCGACAATCTCGCCTCCGTCCGGCTGCATGAGCGGGCGGGATTCCGCCTGGTGGGGGTGCTGCGCTCGGTCGGCTACAAGCACGGGCGCTGGCTCGATACGGTGCTGCTGCAGCGCGCGCTCGGCGTGGGCGATACGGAGCCGCCGCCGGTGCGTTGACCGCCGCCCAAGG
>JASHVY010000210.1 GCA_030044345.1 Acetobacteraceae bacterium
GCCGCGCCGCCTCGCGCCCGGCGAGGAAGCCGCCGAAGCAGCCCACGCGCCAGAAATCCTCGAAAACCTGGGCGGAAAGCTCGCGAAAATCGATCCTCTGATTGTTCCCGGCATTGTAAACGACGAGATCCGCGGCCTCACGATCCGTGCCGGGCGCCATCGCACGATCGAACAGGCGGATCACGTCCTCCTCGCGCGTGGCGTCCGCAACGATCGCCTCGGCGCTGCCGCCCGAGGCAAGGATACGGTTCGCGACCGTCTCGACCTTGCCCACGGTCCGGCCCGAGACGAGGACGTGATAGCCCTCCGTGGCGAAGCGCCGGCAAAGTGCCGCGCCCAGGCCCGCTTCCGCCCCGACACCGATGACGACCGCCGTCTTCCTGCTCACGAGATCGCCCCCGGTTCAGGGCGGAGACCGTTTCGCTCGAGCAATTCCTCGAGCTCGCCGCTTTCGTGCATCTCCCACACGATATCCGCCCCGCCGAGATCCCAATTGGTTTCAATATCGGCCATCGGCAAATCTCCTCTTGTCAAGAACGTTGCATGATGCGGTAAGCAAAGAAGAGAGGGTGTTCTTTCTTGAAAGAAAGAACCAAAGAACTTTCATCTTTTCATTCGCAGTCTCCGGCCGGTGCCGAGAGCGGGATGCGTTCGCCTCCGCTCACGCATCCCGCTCTCGGTCATTGTTTTTCCCGCGTGATTCAAACCTACGGCGATTTCGCCTCCGGTCATCACGCTCTGGTCCGGAAAACGGAAAAAAAGTCTTTTTGCTTCGTTTTCTTCAGAAAAAGAAGTCTCCTTCTTTCTGATCCTTCATCGAAGTGCATAACACTCTTTAGGGCACGTCCCTCAGGCCCGCTCGATCGCGATGCCCGTCGCCTCGCCGCCGCCGATGCAGAGCGCGGCGATGCCGCGCGTTCCACCCGTGCGGCGCAGCGCATGCAGCAGCGTCACGATGATCCGCGCTCCGCTCGCCCCGATCGGATGGCCGAGCGCGCAGGCCCCGCCATGGATGTTCAGCTTCTCGCGGGGAATATTGAGATCACGCGCCGCGGCCATCGGCACCACGGCAAAGGCCTCGTTGATCTCGAAGAGATCGACATCCTCGACCCGCCATCCCACCTTCGCCATCAGCTTGCGGATCGCCGGGATGGGCGCGGTGGTGTACCAGGCCGGCTCCTGCGAATGCGTCGCCTGCCCCTGGATCACCGCGAGCGTCGGCAACCCTTCGCGCCCGGCGATCGAGCGCCGCGTGAGCAGCAGCGCCGCGGCGCCGTCCGCATTGGCCGAGGCGCTCGCCGCGGTGATCGTGCCATCGGGACGAAACGCGGGCTTCAGTGAAGGAATCTTTTCGGGCGAAACCTTTCGCGGATGCTCGTCCTGCGCGACCCGCGCAACACCACCCTTCGCCGGCACCTCGATCGGCGTGATCTCCTCGGCGAAGGCGCCATCCGCCATCGCCTTCTGCGCCCGCGTCAGCGTCTCGATCGCATACTCATCCTGGTCCGCGCGGGAGAATTGATAGGCCTCCGCCGCCGCCTCGCCGAAATCTCCCATCGGCCGGCCTCGCTCGTACGCATCCTCGAGCCCGTCCAGCATCATATGATCGAAGATGCGGTCATGGCCGACGCGATAGCCGCCACGCGCCTTCGCGAGCAGGTAGGGCGCGTTCGTCATCGACTCCATGCCGCCTGCCACGATGATATCGGCCGAGCCGACGGTGAGGATGTCGCGCGCCAGCATCACCGCCTTCATCCCCGAGCCGCACACTTTGTTGATCGTCGTCGCCCCGGTTCCATCCGGCAGGCCGGCCGCCCGGGCCGCCTGGCGTGCGGGGGCCTGGCCTTGTCCCGCCGGCAGCACGCAGCCCATGATGATCTCCTCGACCCGTTCGGGCGCGAGCCCTGCATGCCCGACCGCTTCCCGGATCACGTGCGCGCCGAGCGCATGGGCGGGAAGCGCTGCAAGCTCGCCCTGAAATCGTCCGAGCGGCGTGCGAAGAGCCGCGGCAATGACGACGGGATCGGCCTCGGACATGACAAGCTCCTCCAATCTCAATGCGCTTCCGCCGGCGGCGATTTCGGCGCCGCCACCTTGCGCAGCAAAAGCACCAACGGCGTGGCGATCAGGAAGGCGAGCATGATGGCGCGAAAGGCATCGGCATAGGCCATCGTCGCCGCTTCCCGGTACGCAACCCCGTGCAGCAGGTCGAGCGCGGCAAGCCGACCCGCCCGCGCCGAACCCAACACGGCGGAAAGCCGTGCGGAGAGCCCCTGCATCAGCCCGTTCATCGCCGCATTCGCCGGCGTCAGGTTCGCGGCGATATCGAGGAAATGAAGGTTGGTCCGGTCGTTCAATATGGCCCCGCTCACCGCGATGCCAACCGCACCGCCCAGATTGCGCATCATGTTGAAGAGGCCGCTCGCATATTTGAGCCGCGCCGGTGGCAGGGCGCCAAGACCCAGCGTCACACCCGGCGCAACCGCGAACACCTGCGGAAAGCCGCGCAGCATCTGTGGCCACAAAAGCTGCGCCGCGCCCCAGTCATGGGTGATGAAACCGAAGCTCCACATCGCCGTTCCGAAACAGGCAAGGCCGAACATCATCAGCCAGCGCAGATCGATCAATTTCCCGAGCGTCACGTATATGGGCACGCCGATGACCGAGGCGATCCCGGTCGAGAAAACCGCAAGCCCGGTCTGCCAGGCGGAGAAGCCGCGCACATAGCCGAGAAAGAGCGGCGTGAGATAGATCGTCGAGAAGATGCCGATGCCGGTGACGAAGGAAAGGATGCAGCCGATCGTGAAGTTGCGATTGCCGAACGCGCGGAGATCGACCACCGGATTGCGGTAGGTCAGGCTGCGGATGACGAAGAGAGAGCCCGCAATCGCCGAGATCCCGGCGCACGTACGGATCGTCTCGTCGCTCAGCCAGTTCCAGCGTGCGCCCTCCTCCAGCACATATTCGAGCGTGCCGAGCCCGGTCGCCATCAGAACGATGCCGGGATAATCCGCGCCGCGCAGGAGCGAAGGATCGGGCGCATCGATATCCACGAGCAGTGCCACCAAGCCGGCCACCGCCAGCCCCGGAACGACATTGATGTAGAAGAGCCAGTGCCAGTTCAGCGCATCGGTGATCCAGCCGCCGATCACCGGCCCGAGCGTCGGCGCGATCGAGGCGATGGTGCCGATCACTGCCGCCGCATAGATCCGCCGCGCGCCGGTGAAGTAATGAAAGGAGGAAGTGAAGACGGTCGGAATCATCGAGGCGCCCAGCAATCCCTGGAGGGCGCGGAAAAGGATCATGCTGCCGATGCTCCAGGCGAGCCCGCAGAGCATGCTGGCGAGCGTGAAGCCGAGCGCGGAGAGAGTGAAGAGCCAGCGCGTCGAGAAGGCGCGGGTGAGCCAGCCCGAAAGCGGAATGACGATGATCTCGGCGATCAGATAGGCCGTCTGCACCCAACTGATCTGGTCCTGCGCGGCCGAAAGCCCGCCGCCGATATCCTGAAGCGAGGACGCAACGATCTGGATATCGAGCAGGGCTACGAACATGCCGACGCACATCACCGCGAAGGGCAGGATATGCGCAGCGGTAAGCTCTCCTGGCTCTTCGCTCATGGGTCGATCCTCATGGACCGATCCTCATGGATCGATCCCGGCGCGGGTGGCGACATTCACCGTCGTCGAAAGACCGGGCCGCAGCAGGCCGAGCACGCCACCCTGCCCATCGAGCGCGATGCGCACCGGCACGCGCTGGACGATCTTCGTGAAATTGCCGGTT
>JASHVY010000211.1 GCA_030044345.1 Acetobacteraceae bacterium
CGATTCGACTTATCTGGGCGAACCAATATTCCCACGCTCCAGGTTCTTCGAAATTGGCTCCGACGGTGTCCATCAAAACATGGACACTAGCGAGGTCGAACACGAGATCATCCACATCAAATAGTATTCGACGCCCACGCGCCCGAGCCTGTGAAACCATTCGAGCGATCTTATCAGTGTACTGGGAACGACAGATCACCAATACATCGCACTGGTCAAGGACCCTATCAATATTCTCCAAATCGCCATTATGAAACCAGGAGGCTGAAGCGTCGTTCTTTGACCCAGCCGCAAGGGACTGACAGACATTGTAAACTCGATAGCGGAAAGTGCTCGTATCAGGAATCGAATAAAAGTACGCGGCGCGCGGGGAACCGCGCACAAGCATTGTCAAGCGTTCATCAAAACCGACTTCCCATGGAGGAAAATACACAACGGGCGGTATTTGAAAGCTATACACGGCGTCAGTTCTTCACCCGATTGGCAACTATGTGGTCAAGTACTGGCGCGAGCGCCGAATTCCAGTCGCGCGGCATACCGAAACTGGCAGCGTTGAAAGCGCGTGTCTTCAAATCCTCAGCTATTGAGACAGCTCTGCGGAGCGTTTTAACGAGATCAGATACCGTCGGCTCAGCACAGAGAATATTTCGAGAAAACTGCTCTAAATTTATCTTAGGACCAAAACGATTTGTCACTACCACGGCGCCGCTCGCGGCCAGATCAAGCGGCGGGTAGCTCGGGTGCGGCGTGTACATAAGAGAAAGACCAACATCGATACGGCGTACCAATGCGGCATACTCCGGCCATGGTAGATTCTGCACGATACGTGGCCGAATACCACGAGGGAGAACCAATTCGGGAATGTCTCTCCCGACAAAATAGAAATTCCACGTTTCAGCATCAAACACGCCTTGTTCGATGGCGGAACCTATGGCTTCAGCACCGCGCCAGAAGAGGTTGCGGACATTATGCGGACGGGCATAGAAAAAAAACTCTCTTTGCCCACGAGATTGAGATCTTGACTCGGCATAATAGGTCGAGTGTGGAAAAGCCGGCTCGAAGGCTACACCACCGGGTGCCATGCCGGTTGAGTGAAGATGGTCGAGCAGAAGCTTAGAATTTACAACATAGAGCAATAAAGGATTGGAAAGAATTTCTGTGCAGCAAAGTTGATCGTCCCCTGCCGGATAAAACATCCGTTCATCTTCCTGAAGCAGATAGACAATGCGGTCTGGGTGTACGGTATCCAAGGCGGCTCTAGTGCTCCACCAGGAAGTGGTTAAGAACAGATCATAGGGGCTTGCTGGAATATCGTGTCCACCAGGAGCGAGCGACGAGTACAGCAATTCAATATTTTGGGCGCAAGAGATCCCGTGAGTGTCTAGCACCGACCCAATATTGACAGCGGTCGGTGGGTCGACCCGTGTGACAAGGCGAAGATCTGCACCAAGTCGCTGCGCAAGCAAGGTGCCGAGGATGATCGCTGTGCCAACCCCGCCGTAAAGATGGCCGGAGCTGATGCTGTCGGTCACAATCGTAATGCGTGGACCATGGTGCGGAGCACTATACACTCGTAACGGCTGCGAAAGAGGAAAACGTTCTCGCAGCAACCTATTGAGTGTCGGCGTAGCGGCGGGAATCGCAGGCGACTCACCCGATCCTGGAATTTTTTGCTTTTCCGCTTCCTGAGGTTGCGCTGGAATGAAAGCTTCAGCGGATCGTTCTGCAATGTCCTGGATCGCACGGCGCCGTTCGCGCAATTTGCGCGGCAGTTTCAAGGTCAGCGACCACCATCCAAGCTTGGCCATTGCACGGAAGCCACGCCGTACGCCCGGTGGTAGCTGCTCACCCGCCCAGCGAAGCGGCCACGTCGCCTTCCACGAAGTGGATCGGAGCAGCGCATCACGATCTTCAGTCATCCAGGCAAGGTCTTCCCGGGCCCGCCAGGCATCGTGGCCGGCCTGCTCAGCCCGGGCACGTGCCTCGGCTGCATTCCGGGCTGCGAGGGCGGCGCGGGACTCGGCTTCGGTCTTGGCGGCGGCAATCCGGGCGCGTTGCGCCTCTACGGCCTTTGCCTTTGTCTCTGCCTGTTCAGCGCGCGCGTTTGCTTGCGTGATCCCGATCTCCGCCTGTTCAGCCCGAATGGCTGCTTCTTTGGCGGCTGCCTCGGCCCGTTCGGCACGCGCGGCTTCTGCCTGAACCGTCTTTGCCTGGGTGGTCATGTCCGCGCTGGTCGCGGCAGAGGCAGCATTGTGTCGCTCAAGCTCTCGACGGAGCACTCTCTCGGTTGTTTCGTGCAGCCAGCGCTCTCCGAGTCGATAGAATCGTTCGCGGACTATGGCCGCCGCATCGCTATCGAGAATGCAAAGAGAGGCCACTGCCGGCGGCACATCTTGCCCGACGGCCAGCACACCGAGGCCACGTCCATGCAGGAATTCGAACCCCGCATAGCGCTCGCGCAGTTCCGACCAGAGACGCCAAACCTCGAAACCTGATCCTCGTTCATTGGTGCCGTGGAAAAGAACGACACCCCTGCCCGAAAGCTTTGGCAGCCAATTCTCGAAATTGCGGCGTGCTGCCTCGTATCTATGCGCCCCATCGATATGAAGGAAATCGACGGATTCATCTTCGATATAGGCAAGAGCCTCATCGAAAGTACAATGCAGAAGCGTCGAGAAGCTGTGGTAACGCTCGTCATGGAAACGGCGGAATTCTTCGAGAGCTTCCTTGACATGCTCACAGCTATCCAGCTCGCCGCACCAGCTATCGACGGCATGGCAGCGGGTGGCGAGCCGGCTGCGCATGATGGCTTGACAGAACGCCGCGTAGGAAACACCGGTATAGGTGCCCAGCTCCACGAGTGTCTGCGGCTCCGTTGCGGTCACGATCCAGTGCGCGAAAGGCACGTGCAGCCACCACGCGCTCTCAGCCCCAAGGCGCTCCGCTGGCCAGAAAAACGGATCCAGCGCCGGACTGGCTAGATTTTCGAGGCCGGTTTCGATGCGGGCCAAATCGTCACGAATGGGAACTTTGGCGTCGTCCAACGGAAAGCGTCCTTTCTCGGCCGCAGCTTCTCGTCCCGGAAACATGCACTCGCGAACAGCCCCTAGCAAAGGCATCCGATATGCCTCGGCGCTCGCAAAGCACCGAAGGCCAAACGATAAACCGCTCTTGAAACGGGCAAGAGCAGATCGGCTGACATGGACCGGTCGATCCGTTCTGGCGGCTGCCTGACAATGAGGCCAGCCATGATTATCCGCTCCAGGAAATCATCTCAAGCACACCGTAATTTGGCCCGACCGGCTGCGGAATTTTCAGCACGATCCCGGAAATTCGAATGGGACCGTCGCCAGGCAACGCGCTACCCTTTCCGTTCCCGCCGGCCCGGTCGCCTCCCGCGCGAGATCCGCTGCACGAGTCGGACACTGTCCCGCAGAACATCCTTCAGGCCTGGCGGAAGGCGGGTCGCAGCCGCGCGCAGCGGTGCCGTCACCCGCCAGGAGGTCGATCGAAGCAGGGCATCGCGCTCGCCCGCCACGCGGGCAAGCTCTTCCCCAATATGCCGTGCCGTCGCCTCCGCAGCTTCCGCCCGCAGGCGCTGCTCAGTCGCGTCCCGCCGCACGATGGCCGTCCGCCGCGCCGCTTCCGCAGCACGGAAGGTCGCTTCATCCCGTTCGCGCTCCGCTTTCTTGCGCAGAAAAACCTCGCTCTCCGCGGGGGCGTCGCTTGCACGGGAGCGATCCACCCTTGCATGGGCGAGCCGTTCTGCCGCCAGAACGTCGGGCGCTTCAACCATCCGCATCGCACGCTGGTTCCCTTGCGCGACCGGTCGGGAATGCCCACCCGCAAGCCTGGCCGAATTCGCGAACTTTGTCACAGAGAGGTGGAAACCGAAACATTCCGCCGAATGATCCCTCCTCGTCGATTTTCACAAGGGATACCGGATACCCTCGCTTCGCTCAATTTTCTTTGTCAGATACATTGGCATCATGCTGTCAACTTTGTAATGATAATTGTCTCATATTTCTCGTTCCATGGCGGACATTTTCAACTTCATTTATCGATGCGCTCCTTGCGCCACCGATGCCTCGCAATTCTATCAGAATCTCAAAAACAGAAAAAAGGGGACAGAAACATTCAGCAAAAGTACTGATGTTTCACGTGAAACATGAATAAAATCAATAGCTTGAAAAAATCGGCCGGAATTCGGGCAGGTCCCACCCCCGTATCTTCCATCATCTTGTCGCCACCGGTTCCCATCCCTCGTGGGTCCTATGGCGGCGAGGCCGGCTCAGGCCACGCCCATCTTTGTTCCGGATTCGGGTTGTCGCAGAGGACCATGTCCGGAAGCCCACCCCAAATTGTCACATACTCGGGCCGGGCCGCGTGGCCGGCCAGCTCTTCAAGCCAGTCGCGCCCGATCACGCCTCGGCGTCAGGATCGAGACGAGCGGGGCGGGCGGAGGAAAGGCTTCCCCCGCACGGCCCGAGAAGAACTCGGCCCTATAAGGGTTCGCTCAATGCGCACCCTCACATGGACGCAAGGAAAGTGGCCCGGGAGTTCATCTCATCCGAGCGCCGACGAGGACGACCCATGCTCCAGCAAGCCCTGCATCTCCGCAAACTGGGATGGGGGGAGATATTGTTCCAGAACTTCAACCGGCTCACCGTAGGCCCGGATCTTCCCGTCCTCCAGCCACATCAGGCGCGTGCACCATTCCGCAAGAATCGCGGGGGAATGGCTTGCCAGCACCAGGATATCGGCGGCGCTGACCATCGCCTCGATCCGCGCTTTCGCCTTCTCCATGAAGCGCGCGTCTCCGGCCATGATCCACTCATCCATCAGCAGGATCTCCGGCCGCACGGCCGTCGCCATGGCAAAGGCCAGCCGCACCATCATGCCGGTCGAATAGCTGCGCACCGGCAACTCCAGGAACTGGCCGAGCTCGGCAAAATCCTCCACATCCGCTTCGAGCCGCGCGATGTCCGTCTTCGAAAAACCGTGGAAAAGCCCGCGCAGCGAGATATTTTCGCGGCCGGTCAGGTCGGTGTTCATGCCCTGCGCGGGGTCGAGCAGGGAGGTGAGCCTCCCGTCGATCAGGATATGCCCCTGCCAAGGCTGATAGATGCCGGACATGGTCCGGAGCAGCGTCGTCTTGCCCGACCCGTTGACACCGATGAGCCCCAGGCGATCGCCCGATTTGAGCGAGAACGAAATCCCGCGCAGCGCCTGCACCACGGGCCGATGCCGCGCATCCTGAGCAAAGCGGCTGGAGGCCCGGCCAAGCAGCGTCTTCTTCAAGGAACGGCTGTCGG
This sequence comes from Acetobacteraceae bacterium, assembly GCA_030044345.1. Classification (GTDB taxonomy): domain Bacteria; phylum Pseudomonadota; class Alphaproteobacteria; order Acetobacterales; family Acetobacteraceae; genus JAKAWQ01. The sequence goes on from JASHVY010000211.1 coordinate 5,316, forward strand.
AATGATAAAGCGGAAATTCCACCGAGACATCGACAGCCGCAAGATAAGTCATGGTCAAACCCAATAGGCGAGTCGGCCGCGCGCGCGCGCGAACCCGATCGCGGCCAGCGCGACCAGCGCGGCAGATCCGAGCACGGCCTTGGCCACGATCCCCGCGGTCATCGGCTCGCCGAGAATGGGGCCACGCAACACCTCAAGGACCCAATAGAAAGGATTGAAGCGGACGAGAAGCTGGCCCGCGCGGTGCGTCGCAAGCACTGTCGCATACCACATCACCGGCGTGACGAAGAATGCGATTTGCAGAAGGGACGCAATGATCTGTGGCACGTCCCGAAACCGGGCGCAGATGGCGCCGAAAAGGATGGAGACGGCGAAGCCGTCCACAAGCCAGAGACAGA
>JASHVY010000212.1 GCA_030044345.1 Acetobacteraceae bacterium
CGTGACCAGCGAGAGAAGCGGGAAACCGGCTGCGTTCATCGCCTCACCCGACCAGGAGGAAGATCGCGATCAGGACGACGACGCCGATCACCATCGCGAAGGCGTACTGCGCGAGGGACCCGCTCTGCAGCTTGACCGCCTCGGCCGAGGAATCGGTCGCCAGCACCGCGATGCCGTTCGGCACCCCGTCGATCACGGTCGCGTCGCCAACCTGCCAGAGCAGCCGCGCGAGCCGCATCGTCGGACGGACGAACAGCGCGTCGTAGAGCTCGTCGAAATACCATTTGTTGAGCAGGAAGAGATAGACGGGCCGGAACTGCTCCGCGAGCCAGACAGGAATCTCCGGGCGCACGATGTAGAACAAATACGCAGTCGCGATTCCAAGCAGCCCGACGATCAGGGGCAGCGGATGGAGCCAGGCGGACAAAGTCTCCATCCGCGCGATCGGGTTGGTCCCCGCCAGCGTGAAGATGCTGCTGCCCCAGAAGCTTTGCCAGTCATGGCCGATGAAGAGCCCGCGCAGCGAAAAGCCCGCGATCGTCGCGCCGATCGCGAGCAGGATCAGCGGCACGGTCATCACCGGCGGGCTTTCGTGCACGTGCGCGAGCACATGGTGATCGGCGCGCGAGCGTCCGTGGAAGGTCATGAAGAGCACGCGGAAGGAGTAGAACGCGGTGAGAAAGGCCCCGGCGACCCCGCAGATATAGCCGTAATGGGCGAGCCCCGAGCCCGCCGTCGCCGCCGAATCGAGGATCGCATCCTTCGAGTAGTAGCCGGCAAACGGGGGAATGCCGCTCAGCGCGAGAAAGCCGACCCACATCACGGCATAGGTGATCGGGATCTTGCGCCAGAGCCCGCCCATGCGCCGCATATCCTGCTCGTCCGACATGGCATGGATCACCGACCCGGCGGAGAGGAAGAGCAGCGACTTGAAGAAGGCATGGGTAACGAGGTGGAAGATCGCGATCGGAAAGGCGCTGACACCGGCGGCCAGGAACATGTAGCCGAGCTGCGAGCAGGTCGAGTACGCGATGACCTTCTTGATATCGTTCTGCACGCAACCGATGGTCCCCGCGAAAAACGCCGTCGAGCCGCCGATGAACGTCACCAGGCCGAGCGCACCGGGCGCATACTCCATCAGCGGGGACATCCGCGCCATCAGGAAGACGCCGGCGGTGACCATGGTCGCGGCATGGATCAGCGCCGAAACCGGGGTCGGTCCTTCCATCGCGTCGGGCAGCCAGGTGTGCAGGAAGAGCTGCGCTGACTTCCCCATGGCGCCGATGAAGAGCAGCACCCCGAGCACCTCGAGAACCGGAAACGAGGTCCCGAACAGCATGTAATGATCGTTCACGTGCTGCGGGACGGCGGCGAAGATATCCGCGAAATTCAGGCTGCCGAAGGTGAAGAAGAGAAGCGCTATTCCGACGGAGAAGAAAAGATCCGCCACGCGGTTGACGACGAAGGCCTTGATCGCCGCTGCGCAGGCGCTCGGGCGCTCGTACCAGTAGCCGATGAGCAGATAGCTCATCAGCCCCACACCCTCCCAGCCGAAGAAGAGCTGAAGGATATTGTCCGCGCTCACCAGCATCAGCATGGCGAAGGTGAAGAGCGAAAGGTAGCTGAAGAACCGCGCCGTCCTCTTCTTCTCGTGCGCCATGTAGCCGACGCTGTAGACATGGATCAGCATCGAGACGGTGGTGACCATCGCGAGCATCACGGCCGAGAGCGTATCGACCTTGAGCGCCCAGGAGACCGAAAGCGAGCCCGCGGTGATCCAGGTGAGGATCGGAATCACGCCGGCGCCGCTGGCGCCGGTCATGAGCAGCACGGCGTTGCTCACTCCGGCGATCGCGGCCACGATCATGCAGAGGATCGTGATGACCTGACTCGGGCGATCCCCGATCGCCCAGCCGAGGAGCCCGGCGACCGCCGCACCGAGCAGCGGAGCGAAGACGGCAATGGCGGGAAGCATCTCAGCCTTTCATCAGATTGACGTCCTCGACCTCGATCGATCCGCGATTGCGGAAATAGACGACGACGATCGCAAGGCCGATGGCCGCCTCCGCCGCGGCCACGGTGAGGACGAACATGGCGAAGACCTGGCCGACAAGATCGCCGAGCGCGGCCGAGAAGGCGACGAGGTTGAGATTGACGGCGAGCAGGATGAGCTCGACCGACATCAGGATGACGATCACGTTCTTGCGGTTGAGAAAGATTCCGAACACGCCGAGGACGAGCAGGATGGCCCCGACCGCGAGATAATGGCCGAGGCCGACAGGCATTGTCCCCAGCATTGCCCCTGGCATGTCAGTGTCCCTCCGCCGGATGCGGAAGCGCTTCTTCCTCCGCTTCGTGCGCGGGCTCCCCGGCCGGCTCGGCCGGAGGCAGCGGCACCAGGATTCCCGTCTCGGCGATACCCGCGCCGATCGCCACTTCCACCATCGCCAGTGTCTGCACCTTCTCCCGCGCCGTCTGCTCGGCGATGTTCTGCCGCCGCACCGCGCGGCGATCGCGCAGCGTCAGCACGATCGCGCCGATCATCGCCACCAGCAGGATCAGCCCCGCCGCCTGGAAAAGGAAGA
>JASHVY010000213.1 GCA_030044345.1 Acetobacteraceae bacterium
GATCGGCGCAGTGGTCGGCGCTTTGGGTGGAGCCGCCTATGCCGTCTGCGCCTGGGCCGGGATCCCGCCGATCGTGGACGCTGTATGGTCGCTGGCCGTCATGGTGCTAATGACAGGCGCGCTCCATGAGGATGGGCTGGCGGATACCGCCGACGGATTCGGTGGCGGGAAAACCCGCGAACGCAAGCTCGAAATCATGCGCGATAGCCATATCGGCAGCTTTGGGACAGTCGCCTTGATCCTGTCGCTGGCGGCGCGCGGCGCGGCGATCGCTGCGCTGGGGCGGCCGCTGCGCGTGCTGCCGGCTTTGGTGGCTGCCGCTTCCCTGGGCCGTGCCGCGATGGTGGTGCCGCTCCTTCTTCTCGTGCCCGCGCGTTCGGATGGACTCGCCGTCGGGCTGCGCGCGACACGGCGATCCCGTGCCGGGGCGGCCTTGGCCATTGCGGGCCTGCTCGCCCTGATGTTGATGCCCTTCAACGCCGCGCTTCGCGCGATGGTCGGTGCGATGGTTGTCGCAATGGCGCTTTCCTGGATCGCGTGGCGTCAGATCGGTGGATATACGGGTGATGTGCTCGGCGCGGTTTCGCTGGTCACGGAATGTGTGGCGATCGGAGTGATGGCCATCGTGAAGGCAGGCCACTGACCCGCTCACGATGGCGAAGCCGGGACCTCATATTTCGCGAGCCGCGCGTGGATGGGCTGCAGCGTCGCATAAAGCCCTGCATGCACGGTGTTGAAGAATTCGTCATAGATCGGAATCCAGTCCGGACGCGGATCGACCACGAATGTCTCTCGCTCGATTTCCGAGAGCGCCTGTCGCAGATCCGGCCAGAGTCCTCCGGCAATGCCGCCAAGGAGGGCTGCGCCGAGCGCGGTTGCCTCCGGCTCCGCAATGATCGTCATCGGTCGCCCATAGGTGCTGGCCTTGATCTCGAGGAACAGCCGGTTCCTGATATTTCCGCCGATGACGATGATCGCCTGAGGATCTCCAAGCCCGGCAAGATCGGCCATGCCCGTAACGACGCTGCGTGCTTCCATGGCCAAGCCTTCCAGCACCGCCCGGAACATCTCGCTTCGCCCTTTGGCGCTCGTGAGGCCCAGAAATGCGCCGCGTGCGGCGACATCGGCATGTGGTGGCGCGCCATAAGCGAGATGCGGGAGGAAGCTGACGCCGTTGCTGCCTGGGGGCAGGCTCTCCGCTTCGCCGATCAATGCCTGGTGTGAGAGATCCTGGCCGAAAAGCCGGCGGGCCCATTCAACGGCACCGCCTGAACTGTAAATGGTTCCGCCAAGATAGAAGAGCGGCCGATCGCGCGCGGCCGCACCCTGGGCATAGCCCTGCCGCACGAGATCCGGCGACATCACCGGCTGGCGTATGGTGGTGAGGATGGCTTCCGCAGTGCCCAGGCTGTCCAGAACGACGCCATCCGCCAAGGCATCGGCTGCGAACGCGCCGCAAACATGATCATGGGCGCCGACCCCTACGATGGGTGAGCCGGGAAGGCCTGTCTCGACCAATACTTGCGGGCGAACGAGGCCGAGCGACGTGCCGCTCGCGCGGATCGGCGGGAAAATTCCGCTGTCGAAACCGACCGCGCGGAGCAGCGGGGCACACCAGATTCGGTGGGGGAGATCGAGGCAGGAGGTACGTGAGGCAAGGCTGAAATCCGTCGCTGCCTCGCCGGAGAGGCGGAAGGCGATCCAGTCCGCAATATTGAGCATTCTCCGGGCCGAGCCGAAACGATCCGGCATTGTCCGCCGAGCCCAGAGCAGCTTGTAAAGCGTGTAGGTGGGATCGGGAGCAAGGCCGGTCAGGGCGAAAAGACGATCCGGCCCGATCCGTTCCGCAAGCCAGGCCGCGTCCTTCTCGGTCCGACGGTCAAACCACGCCATCGCATTGCCCAATGCCGCGCCATGATCATCGAGCAGGATGCAGGACTCACCGAAGCTTGCCGCAGCGATCCCTGCGACCGCGTGACCATTCGGAATCTGGGGTGCGAGCTCGCGGAGGGCGGAGAGCGTGGCCTGCCACAGCGCCTCCGGGTCATGCTCGGCGAAGCCGTCGCGCATGCGCAGTGTCGGTGTCGGCCGGCTGGCGAATACGCGCAGCCGCGCGCTCCGGTCTATCAGCAGCGCACGCAGACTCTGGGTTCCGATATCGATGCCGATCAGACAATCGGCATGCAGCGCCCCTTGTCCCATCCGACTGTGGGCTCCGAGCTTGCCGTTATCCTTTGACGGCGCCGAACGAGAGGCCCCGGGCGAGGAACCGCTGGACGAAGAAGGAGAGAATCACAGGCGGCATGATTGCGAGCAGGGTATTGACCGAAGCGGTATTGAAATCGACCCCCCGCGTCGAGCGGGAAGCCAGGATGAAGGCCGGCATGGTCATCGCGTGCTGAGAGGTGAGGGCGGAAGCGAACAGCGCCTCGTTCCAGGTGAAGGCGAAGACGATCACTGCCGATACGATCAATCCATCGACGGCGAGCGGCAATGCGATCAGCCGGAAAATCTGCCAGTGGGTTGCCCCTTCGACCTTGGCGGCCTCCTCGATCTCGATGCTCACATCGCGGAACACGTCGCGCATGATGACGACGCCGAACGCAAGGTTGAATGTGGAGTAGCAGAAGATCAGGCCGGTCCAGGTATCGATCAGGCGGAGGGCCACCATCATCACATAGAACGGGATCAGCACGACCGCCGGCGGAAGCACGCGCTGGGAGAGAAACCACAAGGTGATGTCGCGCGAGCGCCGCGGGAAGAACCGGGCCAGGGAATAGGCTGCCGGCGTGCCGAGCAGGAGGACGAATATGGTCGTTCCAAGGCTGACGATGGTGCTGCTGAGGAGTGCCTGACGCGCCTCGGGATCGCCGAGCACGCTGCGCCAGGAAGTGAGCGTCGGCTTGAAATCGACAAAAGGAATGAGCGCACCCGCGCGGAACGTGTCGGTGGTTGTCTTGACCGAATTCACGACTGCCCAGAGCGCGGGGAAGATGACCCAGAAGGCGGCGAGCAGCAGGATCACGTAAGCAAAGAGGCGTGCCGGACGTGAAATCCCGCTCCAAAGAATGTCGCTCATGAGGGGATTCTCCTCATTTCCACCGCCCGCTTCACTCTATGTTCCGGCGCATCTGGCGGAAAAAGAAGGTGATGATGATCGAGACGAGAATGAGGAAAATGATACCCATCGCCGAGCCTTTGCCGAAATCGAAGAACTGGATCGTCGTCAGATAATCGGCAATGCTGAAGACCTGCGTGCTGGTGCCGGGCCCGCCGCTCGTGAGCGCGAACGGCAGGCCGAACACCTTGAGCGCCTCGACCAGGAGAAGCAGGATTGCGACCGTCATCACCGGCCAGCAGAGCGGGAGCGCCAGCCGCAACATGATCTGCCAGTGGCTTCGCGTATCCAGCAGCGCCGCTTCATAGATCGTGGCCGGGATCGCGCCGATAGCCGCGAGCGCGATCAGGAAGACGAAGGGGGTCCAGCGCCATATATCAAGAATGATCGCGCCGAGAAGCCCGCCCCAGCCCGTCGAGAACCAGGGGATATGGATGCCGAGCAGGCCAAGGACGAGGGTGATCGGCCCGCCCTGGTCGGTATAGAGGGTGACGCCGAGATAGCCGACGGCGACCTCCATCGTGAACAGGGGCGCGGCGAGGATGCCGCGGAAAACGCGGCTGCCCGAGGCCCCCAGACTGACCAGCCAGGCGAGCAGGAAGCCCAGCACGACCTCGGCCGGCACCGCGATTGCGACATAGATCGCCGTGATCGCGATGCTGTGCCAGAACTCAGCAGACTCCAGGACATCGATGTAGTTCTGCAAGCCGACATAGCCGGTGATCCCCTGCCCCAGGACATAGCTCGTGAAGCTGAAATGGAGCACCGAGATCAGGGGGAAGAAGGTGAAAGCGATCACCCAGACGATCGCGGGCAGCAGCATCGCATATTTGAACCAGCCACCATCGTCGCCACGAGGGCGCCGCCGCTTCGCTGCAGGTCTGTCTTCTCCGCCCCTCGGCATAACCGCGAGCCGGGTCGGCACGATGCCGGCCCGGCTTCCTGCGTTGGTCAGGTGAACGAAGCCTTATAAAGCGCTTTCTGCCGATCCCGGCCGTAGCGTTCGGTCACGCTCTCCCAGGACGAAGCGGTTTGATCAAGAGCGTCCTTGGGCTTCATCTGGCCGGCGAGCACGGCCGAGATATTGAGATCGAGATCATGCCAGTATTCGGCGGCACCTGGAATGCGAAGATAGGTTTCCTGAAGCGGGAGCGTGAGGTTCGCGTAATAAGCATGGAGGTACTGCGCGCAGTCGGATGCGTTCCAACCCTGCGCCACCCACTCAGCGATCGTGCTGGTTCCCGCTGGCGCCAGGTACTCGAACTTCATGCCCGGCTGAACTCCTGTCCAGCCTTGCGTGCAGTTGAAGAAGGCGTTCTTGTTGTTGGCCATGAAGGCCATGAAGTCGTAGGTCGCCTCCTTGTGTTTGGAGAGGCGCGAGAGCACCGGGTGCCAGGTGCCACCATTGACATTGCCCACCTGATTGAGTGCGTATTTTTTCCAGCCGCCTGCGATCGGGTTGAAGGCCTCAGTCGTGCCTGGGATTGGGCCGCCTCCCATCTTCCCTTGAACCTTCGATGATTTCGGGTCCTGTGCGAGTGTCGGCAAATCGCCCCAGGTCGGCTCCATCGCGCAGTGCCCTTCGAGAAAGAGGTTCCAGCCCTGGCCAAGCGT
>JASHVY010000214.1 GCA_030044345.1 Acetobacteraceae bacterium
CTGCCACGGTCGGTCCCTTGCCGGCTATTTCACCGCGCCCAGCGTCAATCCCCGGGCGATATATTTGTGGATGGCAATGCCGCCGACCACAACCGGAGCACAGATCATGACCGCGCACGACATGACCGTCTGCCAGGGAATGATGTAGCCGCCGAGGAAACCCATCATCACCACGGGTGCCGTGCGTGCCTCGGTCGAGGGCGTCAGGATGAACGCATAGAGAAGATCGTTCCAGGCGAATATGCCGGCGAGGATTGCCGCAACGGCGATGCCGGGCAGCGTCAGCGGCAGGGCGATCCGGGTGAAGACCCGGAACCGGCTCAGGCCGTCGAGCAGGGCCGCCTCCTCGAGCGCGACCGGCACCGCGGCAAACTGATCGACCAGGAGCCAGACCACGAGGGGCACGACGAAGGTCTGATAGATCAGAATGAGGGCGAGCGGGTTGTTGATCAGCCGGATATCGGCGGCCAGGAGATAGAACGGCAGCAGCACCACCACCGGGATCAGCATCCAGTTTGTTACGTACCAAAATTGAATCTGCGCACGCCCCCTGAAATTGTAGCGGGCCAATGCATAGGCCGCCGGCGCACCGACGATGAGCCCCAGTACCACGGAACCGGCGGTCACGACCACCGAGTTCACCAGGGCCGGCACGATGCCGTTCTCCGTGATGGCTTTGACATATCCGGCGAGATCAGGCCGGAAGAGCCATGCCGGGGGCAGGCGGAAGATCAACGTCTCCGGCTTCAGCGAGGACGCGATCATCCAGTAGAAGGGAAAGAGGATGAGCACCGCGACCAGAAGCAGAAAGAGGCCGTGGAGCGCCGTCAGCACCCGCTCTCTCATGCTCCGGCTCCCTTCCTGGCCGGATAGAGGAAGCTCACGACCGCCTGGGCGAGAAGGATGGTCACGACAAGGGTGAGGACGGATTCCGCCGAGGCGAGGCCGACATCGAATCCTCGGAACGCGACTCGCTCGATGTTCAGCGATACCGTCACCGTCGCGTTTCCCGGGCCTCCCTTCTCGATTGAATAGATCATGTCGAACGTCTTGATCGTGAAGATCGTCTGGAATACCAGGCTGGCGACGATTCCCGGCCGCATATATGGAAGCTTGATGTAGCGGAAGCGGGCCCAGAAGCTCTCGGTATCGAGTGTCAGCACCTCCTCGATCTCTCCCGGCACGGTGGCCAGGCTGGCCGAAAGGACAAGGGCCACGAAGGGAGTCCACTCCCAGATCTGAGTTGCGGTGATCATCCCGAAAGCCGCGGAAGCGCTGCCGAGCCAATCGATCTGGCTCAGGCCGAAGCCGTGGCCGAAATAATTCACGATGCCAAGCTGCGTGTTGAACATCAACTGCACGAGCATGCCGACAACGCTCGGCGTCGTCGCGATCGGGACGACCAAAAGGACCTGCACCAGCCTCCGAAGAGTGCGGTTCCGCGTCTGGTCGAGCGCAAGCGCGATGGCCATCCCGAGCACGAGCTCGACCGGAAGCGTGATCAGGAGGAAGAGCCCGGACGTCTGAAGCGAGCCGAGGAACTCCGAGGAAGTGAGCGCGTTGATGTAGTTATCGAGGCCTGCGAAGACGGGCGGCCCCATGCCCATCGTCCAGTTCTGGAACGAGTAGTAGAGAACGAAGACCGTGGGATAGAGCCCGACCGCGAGGAGAAGCAGGAGCGAGGGGCTGATGAAGAACCAGGGCTCGAGCCGCTTGCCAAGCGGGTCCTTACGCTCACCATTCATGGCAGCGCAACCGCGGAGAGGGGCTTCGTTTCGTCGTCCGTTCGCTCTGAAATGCGGTCACAGGCACTGAAGAGGCCGGCGCGCGAGGCCGCACAGGAGCGGCCGCGCGCCGGAACGCAGGTTTCAGTGCTGGGGAAGATTGATCGAATTCCAGCAGCCACTGGAGTTCATATATTGCTGAAGCTTGGCATTCAGGATCTGCGCACCCTTGGCGACCGGGTATTGGCCCGTCTCGATATCCGATCCGTACTCGGAGATCAGCTCGGAGAAGTAAGGATAGCACGCAATCTGCGGCCGCCAGTCCGGCACGCTCCCATTCTCCCAGGTTTCGACCATGGGCTTGAGGTACGGATACTTGGCATCGAGCGTCGCATCGGTGTCCGCGCTTACCCTGGCAACGACGGCCCCGTCCTCGATCAGCGGCTTGGCCATCGCCTTGGAGGTAAGCCACTGGATGAAGAGCCAGGTCGCCTTCTGCTCGGGGTTAGGAATCTGCGCGCTCACCATGTAGGCGAAGCCACCGAAGGCGGAGTAGCGGCCGTCAGGGCCGGTCGGCTCGACCGCGACCCCGAGATCATTGCCGATCGCCGAATCCTTGAGAGTCGGATAGAAGGCGGACCATTCGGTGATCATAGCCACCTGCCCCTGGCCCATGAGCTGGACGACCTGCGAATGATCGTCCGCGATGATCCCCTTCGGCATGTACTTGACGAGATCCTGGCGAAACGTCAGCCCGGCGATGGCCTGGGGCGAGTCGAGCGTCATTTTCTTGGCCGCCGCATCGAAATATCGGCCACCCCACGGCCAGAGAAAGCGCGTGAAGCTGTCGGCGGTCTGAGTTTCCCCGCGGGCCGACTGCAAAGCATAGCCATAGAGGTTCTTGGCCGGATCATAGAGCTTCGGCGCATAATCCGTCAGCAATTGCTGCCAGGTCGTCGGCGGCCCCGAGAAGCCGTGCTCGCTCAGGATCTTCTTGTTGTAGTAGAGCAGCCCGGCATACGAATCGAAAGGCAGGCCGATGAGCTTGCCGCCGACCGTGAAAGCATGGCGCCAGACCGGAATGAAGTCGTTGAGGTCGACATCCGGATCGGCGATCGCCGCGTCCGAAAGAAATTGCTCGACGGGCACGACCCACTTGGCTTTCGTGAAATCGACGGGCCAGACGACGTCGGTCAGGATGGCGTCGAACTGGTTGCTATGCGAGACGAAATTGAGCGTCTCGGCCTTCAGGGTGTCCTCGTAAGGGAAGTTCACCCATTTCACGTGAATGCCGGTCTCTTGCTCGAACTCCGGCGTCAGCTCCTGCGCCGCCTTGTAGCTTGGCCGGTCGAGACCGACGACCGTGACAGTCATGCCCTTGTAGGGGACTGCCGCCTGAGCGAGCGACCAGGGATCCGCGTTCGATGCCTTCATGCCGAAGCCAAGGATCGCCCCGACGGCGGCCCCCACCACGGCACATTTGAGAACTCTCCGCATACCGTTTCCTCCACCCATGGGGATTGTCGCAAAGATTGATTATTTTTTTAACTATGTCAGAATTAATCACCGTCAACAACCGCTTTCTTGAGCCTGCCGGCGCCCGGGAGAGGCGGGGCGTCCGGGCCACGGCACGCAATCGGAGGTTCACGGGATCAGGCATTGGGAAGAATGAGGCTCTTGAGCGCTCCGTCCGCGCACGCGCTCTGAAGCTCGAAGGCACGCGCTCCTCCGGCAAGGTCGAAACGATGGGTGACGATGGCCGAGACATCGAGGGCCCGGTTCTTCACCAATGCGATGGCGCGGGGATAGACATGGCCCATGCGTCGCGAGAACTTGACGGAGAGGCCCTTCCGCCGCGCATTCGCCGCCGCCAGCGCGTAGCTGTCGCCCTCGGGGATGCCGACGAGAACGACGCGCCCGCCGATCCGCACCGCCTCCGCGGCGTGTTGGAAGCCATCCGGCGAATTGGTCGCTTCAAGAACGAGATCGGCGCCGCGTCCGCCGGTCCATTCACCGACTTCGCTGCGATCGGCCCCGATGCGGCTTGCTCCGAGCGCTCCGGCCTGTTCGCGGCGATACAAGACCGGATCGATCGCAAACACGTCGCCTGCGCCGGAGAATCTTGCAAGCGCGACCAGCAGCAGCCCGATCGGCCCGCAACCGATGACGGCGACGGACTCGAGCAGGCCCGGCCTGGCAAGATCGACGGCGTGAATGGCGACTCCGAGCGGCTCGAGCATCATCGTCTCTTCCACCGTGAAATGCTGTGGCACTTTCACGACCTGGCACGGATCGATGGCCAGGCGTTCGGTCATCGCGCCGGGATGAGGCGGGGCACCCGAAAAGATCGTATTGGGGCAGAGATTGATCTCTCCACGGAGACACCACTCGCAATGGCCGCAGGGGATGGCGGGGTCGACCGCAATGAGTTCGCCGGCTGTCAGCCCGAGATCCTTTCGCGTCTCGAGGACACGAGCGGCAAATTCGTGGCCGGGGATGAAAGGCTCGCTCACGACCTGGCTGCCGATGCTGCCCTCGACATAATAATGGAGATCGCTGCCGCAGACGCCGACCCCCAGGATTTCGACGAGCACCCGGCCGTTCCCGGCTTTCGGCTCCGGCACCTCGCCGATGGCGATATCCCGCACGCCGCGGATATAAAGGGCTTTCATCGGCGTATGTCCTTCTTTTCGGATCAACAGGGCTGAGCGTCAGACAAGGGCGAGCCGCACGATGATGAAGAATCGCAGCGCGCCTGCTCTGTCGCATCGCCGGAGGCCGCGGGAAATCCCCTGAGCCGCGCATAGATCTCCGCATGCTGCCGGCGAAGCCCGGCATAGATGGAAGCCCGGGCCGGATCGGGATCGAAGCGGGCGGTGATCGGGCCTGCCATCGCGCGCGCGGCTTCGGTGAAGCCGTTGAACCAGCCCGCGCCCACGGCGGCAGCCATCGCGGCGCCAAGGCTCGATGCCTCCGGAGTTGCCGAACGCAGCAGAGGGAGCGCCAGGACATCTGCGAGAATGCTGCACCAGAGATCGCTTTGGGCGCCGCCGCCGATGGCTACGATTTCATCCGGGGCGGCATTGGCTTCGGAGCGGATCATCGCCATGACCTCCGCTTGCTCCATGGCAATCCCTTCGAAGAGGGCGCGCAGCAGATGCGCGCGACCATGATGCGGGGCAAGGCCGACCAGGGCGCCCCGCGCGGAGCTGTCCCAGTGCGGCGTCATCACGCCGAGAAAGTAGGGGAGCAGCATGACTCCCGCAGCCCCTGGCGGCACAAGGGCGGCTTCCTGAGTAAGGGCTTCCAGGGTGCCGGGGGTTCCGCCGAAAATATCCCGCACCAGCCAATCGCAGAGCAGAGTCCCCGAGCGCAGCGACGTCTCGAGAACATAGGCATCGCCGTCGGCACTGATCATCGTGCGGAACGCCCGGCCCACGCGATAGCGCTCGCTGCGAAGGCCGGAGACCACCGCGGTCCCGAGATTGAGATAGGCCCGCCCGGGCTTCATGAGGTTGACGCCGAGTCCGGCGGCCTGGCCATCTCCGGCACCGGCGACGACCGGCAAAGACGGCGGCAGGCCGGTTGCGCGCGCGGCTGCGTCGGTCAGATGCCCGAGAACCGACCCGGGCGGAAATGCAGGGGCGAACTGGCCGGGGGAAAGCCCGATGGCCCCGAGCAGATCCGCCGCATAGTCCTTGGCCGCAAGGTCGAACACGCCGAGAGGATCGGCACACGCGGTGCTGGTGGCGAAACGACCGGTCAGCCGATGGACGAGATAGGCGTGCACCTCCGCGAAATATCGGCTCGCATCGAGGAGATCCGGCTCCGCGCGCCGCATCCAGGCAAGCTTGTAGAGGGCTGGATTCGGGTCCGGAACCTTCCCTGTGACCCGATGGAGATGATCGGCGCCGAGACGGTCCGCCAGGGCCTTGGCATCCCCGCTCGCGCGTCCATCGAGCCAAAGGATAGCCTTGCGGACAGGCCTGAACGCCGCATCCAGCGGTGCGATGGTCTCGCGCTGATTTGCCACGGCCATGGCGGCATGCCGCGCGCAAGGCAGCTTGCTTGCAAGCTCCGCAAGGGCGTTGCAGCAGGCGTGCCACCATTCCTCGGGGTTCTGCTCGAAGCGGCCGTCGGCATCCGGACCGAACGGGACGGGAGCCCTCCCCGCAGCGAGGACGTTGCCGTCGCGATCGAAGGCGAGCGCCTTGACCGTGGTCGTGCTGCAGTCAAGGCCGATGACGCTGTCTGCGGCAACACTCATTCTCTCTCTGCTCTGTTCGCGCAGACTCGAGAGAAGGGCGATGTCTCAACCGGACCCGGCGTCTTCATCATGTCCAGAGTCCCGATCTGTGCCCGATCATGAACCGGAGACGGCCTTGCCCTTTTGCCCCTTGCGGCTGGCCGAACGCGCAGGCGTGTCGGCTGTGGGCGGATGCGTCCCTGTCCGGCCGCTCATCAGACTTGCCGCCGTCCGTTCGTCGGTGATCAGCGCGCTGACCAGTTGGGTTCGCAGAATTGCGCGAATGGCCGCAACCTTCTCGAGGCCACCGGCAACTGCGAGAACCTCGCGACCGACGAGAGTGTCGGGGCCGATGCCGATAAGGCGGTCATGGAACTCGGTCTCGATGCGCTGGCCCTCGGCGTCGAAGAACGAACCCAGGGCTTCGGCGACTGCGCCGTCGCGCTGCGCCTGCTTGAGCTCCGCTGCCAGTACCATTCCGGTCTGGCACATCGATGCCGTCGCCGCAACCTCGCCGATGCCCATCACGATGAGGGTTGCCCGCGCGGCAATCTCGAACGCCTCGGCAACACCGCGCTGACGCAGCAGAACAGCGCGATCCGCCCTGGAGTTCGCATAAAAGGGAACCGGCGGGAGAAACGCGCGCGCGCCTGTTTTTTCCGCGAGAGCATGGATGACGTCGAATGGCGTCTCGTCGATCCGCTGCGCCAATCCGCCGACGACCGAGACGACCGTGAGGCCGGGGTGGGGAACGCGCGGGAGATGCTCGATGCTCGCCGCGACGGTTCGTCCATGCCCAAAACCGATGACCTTATGGACGGATCCGCCGAACGTCTCGTGCAGGAATCCTGCCGCCGCGCGCCCCAGGGAAGAGATGAGGCGCGAGGGCGCCGTGGACCCTGTCGGCCCGGTCTCGGGAAGGGCGGGGACGACGCGGCAATAGGAGAGGGAGAACCGTTCGATCAACGCACGTTCCAGGGCGAGGCAACCGCCGAACTCGCCCTCGATGAGAATCCGCACCAGCCCGTCGCGCGCGGCCTGAGCGATCAACCGCTGGACTCGGGCCGGCGCCAGCCGCAATTGTGCGCTGATCTCCGCCTGGGTGAGCGAGGCTTC
>JASHVY010000215.1 GCA_030044345.1 Acetobacteraceae bacterium
GTCCAGCTCAGGAAATTGGCGAGGATCCTGATCCCGACGCGCTGGCTCTTCTCGACATGGAATTGCGTACCCGCGCGATTTCCGCGCGCCACCATGGCAACGACCTCTCCGCCATACTCGGTGGTGGCGAGCACATCCTCAGGATCGGCGCCGGCCAGCGCATAGCTGTGCACGAAATAGACATGCTGCCCAGGCGCAAGCCCGGCGAGCAGCGGATGCCGTGCCCCAGGTGGGAAGGAAAGCGCGTTCCACCCCATCTGCGGCATTCTGAGGCCATTCGCCGGCATGGCCGCGATCTCCCCCCGGATCCAGGAGAAACCCGGCGTGATCCGGTGCTCGAGCCCCCGCTCCGCCATCAACTGCATGCCGACACAGATACCAAGAAACGGGGTGCCCTCGCTCGTGGCTTCTGCGATCGCTTCGCGCATGCCCCGCACCGCGGCGAGGCCCGTCGCGCAATCGGCGAAGGCCCCCTGGCCGGGCAGCACAATCCGATCGGAGGTTGCAACGTCCCCGGCCTCGGCCGTGATGCGCACCTTGGCGGAGATGCCCGCCTCGGCGGCGGCCCGCTCGAGCGCGCGGGCGGCCGAGGCGAGGTTGCCGCTGCCGTAATCGACGACGGCAACTTTCATGGCGCGACTTTCATGGCACGACTTTCTTGGGGATGCTCTTCATGCCAGCCGAACCGCCTGTTCCGGCCTCAGCGCCAGGTACCGCGCCATCGCGGCATCTTCATCACGTGCGGCAACGACATCCGTGAGCACATATCCTCGCCGCGTGAGTGACCAGCGCCGCGCATCATTGCCGATCAGTCCGAACAGGACCGCGAGCGCCGGAAGCAGAACGTCGCGCACCGCACCACCGGGCAGGGTGGAGACCAGGATCACCGCCGCCGCTGCCAGCGCCGCAGGGATCCAGGCGCGGTGCCAGGCGAACCAGAGCGGTCCGAACAGCAGCGCCCCCCAGCGAAAGCTCTCCACCACGAGCTCAGGGCTCCGATCCAGCCGCGTATGGGCGGTGAAGACTCTCATAGAAGCCCCTTCGTCGAGGGAACCGCATCGCCCATGCGCGGGTCCATCTCGACCGCCATGCGCAATCCCTGCGCGAAGGCCTTGAAGGTTGCCTCCGCGATATGGTGCGCATTCTCTCCCGCACGGGCACTGAGGTGCAGGGTCAGCGCGGCGTTGGTTGCCAATGCCGAGAAGAACTCGCGGAACAGCTCGGTCTCCATCCCGCCGAGCCGCGGAATGGGGAAAGCGATATCCCAGGAGAGATGCGGTCGGCCCGAAAGATCGATCGCCGCCTCCGCCAGCGCCTCATCCATCGGCACCAGTGCTTGGCCGAAGCGACGGATGCCACGCTTCTCGCCGAGCGCCTCCTTGAGCGCCTGGCCAAGCACGATCCCGACATCCTCGGTGGTATGGTGCGCATCGATCTCGAGATCACCCTTGGCCGCGATGGTGAGGTCGAAGAGCGAATGCCGGGTGAAGGCCACCAGCATATGGTCGAGAAAGCCGATCCCGGTCGCGATCTCGGCCTTGCCGCTGCCTTCCAGGAGCAGGGCAAGCTGGATATCGGTCTCGGTCGTCACCCGATGGATGGCGGCGGTGCGGTTCATGAACGAGCACTAGCCCAAACCGGCGGCGGTTCCAAATCCCACATGGTCAAATCCCCCAGGGTCAAATCCCATAGCGGCAAACCCTGTCCGGCGAGGCGAGCGGCGCCAGCCGGCATGCGGGGCGGGCATGCGCCATCTTGCGCCGCCGCCCGCGGTGGGCCATTTGCGGCGCGATGTCTTCTTTCTCTCTTCCGACCGCCGTGCCCGACCCGATCGGCTGGCACGGCACCACGATCATTGCGGTGCGTCGCGACGGGGCGGTGGCCATGGCCGGGGACGGCCAGGTGAGCCTGGCCCAGACCGTCGTCAAGGCGAATGCGCGCAAGGTCCGCCGCATCGGCGGCGGTGCCGTGCTCGCCGGATTCGCCGGAGCCACCGCGGATGCCTTCACCCTGCTCGAGCGGCTGGAGGCGAAGCTCGAGCGTTTTCCAGGCCAGCTCGAAAGGGCTGCCGTCGAGCTCGCGAAGGATTGGCGGACCGACCGGTATCTCCGCCGGCTCGAAGCGATGATGGCGGTCGCCGATCGCGAGCGGAGCTTTCTCATCAGCGGCAACGGGGATGTGCTGGAACCCGAGGACGGCGTGATCGGCATCGGTTCGGGCGGCAATTTCGCGCTCGCCGCGGCGCGCGCGCTGCTGCCCATCCCCGACCTTTCCGCCGCCGATATCGCCCGCCGCGCGATCGAGATCGCCGCCGATATCTGTGTTTACACCAACCGCAACATCACGCTGGAAACTCTCTGAAGGATGGACGCGCCGAGCTACTCGCCTCGCGAGATCGTCTCCGAACTCGATCGTTTTATTGTCGGCCAAAACGATGCCAAGCGCGCGGTCGCGATCGCGCTGCGCAACCGCTGGCGCCGCGCGCAGCTCCCCGAAGGACTGCGTGAGGAGGTGATGCCGAAGAACATTCTGATGATCGGCCCCACCGGCGTCGGCAAGACCGAGATCGCCCGCCGCCTCGCCAAGCTCGCGGAGGCGCCGTTCCTGAAGGTGGAGGCAACCAAGTTTACCGAGGTCGGCTATGTCGGGCGTGATGTCGAAAGCATCGTGCGCGATCTGGTCGATGTCGCCATCAATATGCGCCGCGATGCCGCGCGCAAGGATGTGCAGGCCAAGGCTGAGCTCGCCGCCGAGGAAAAGCTGATCACCGCGCTGGTGGGGGAGGGCGCTTCGTCCGAGACGCGTTCGAAATTTCGCCGCATGCTGCGCGGCGGCGAACTCGATGAGAAGGAGGTCGAGATCAGTGTCGCCGAGCCGGCCGGCATGCCGATCGGCCAGCTCGATATTCCCGGCATGCCCCCCGGACAGATGATCAATCTTTCCGAGATGATGAAGGGCATGTTTGGCCGCGCGCCGCAGCGGCGCCGGATGAAGGTCTCGGCCGCCCGCACTGCGCTCGAGCGCGACGAGGCGGACCGGATGCTCGATACCGAGGCGATGAGCCGCGAGGCGGTGAGCAATGCCGAGAACAACGGCATCGTCTTCATCGACGAGATCGACAAGATCTGCGCCCGCACCATCGAGGGAGGATTCCGCGGCGGTGATGTCTCGCGCGAGGGCGTGCAGCGCGATCTTCTGCCGCTGATCGAGGGGACCACCGTTTCGACCAAATATGGGCCGGTGAAGACCGATCATATTCTCTTCATCGCCTCCGGGGCTTTCCATCTCGCCAAGCCCGCCGATCTCCTGCCCGAGCTTCAGGGAAGGCTGCCGATCCGCGTCGAGCTCGCCTCGCTCTCGCGTGCCGATCTGCGCCGCATCCTCACCGAGCCCGAGCATTCGCTGCTCAAGCAGTACGAGGCGCTGCTCGGCACCGAGCGCGTTTCCCTTTCCTTCACCGATGATGCGATCGACGCGCTTGCCGAGCTTGCCGCGGACATCAATGAGC
>JASHVY010000216.1 GCA_030044345.1 Acetobacteraceae bacterium
TGAAGGAAGCCCGGATAGACCCGGCGCAGGAAACCAGGATGGCCGAAGGGCACGGGATGGATCACGTGATGGCGGAACCACTCAAGCGGGCGCGCCTCGGCGAAGCGCGTCACCGCTGTCGGCCCGGCTCGCGTGTCGATCGGCCCGCCGATCAGGGTCATGCTGAGCGGCGGATCGCCATCCTCGCTCATCAGCGCCACTGCCGCGAGCACCGGCACCGCCGGCTGGCAGACGGCGAGCACATGCGTCTCCGGCCCGAGCAGCCGGAGAAGATCGATCACGTGGCTGACATAGTCATCGAGGCCGAAGCCTGGCTCCATGACCGGCACGTCGCGCGCGTTGCGCCATTGGGTGACGAAGACCTCATGGTCGGGCAGGAAGGCTGCCACCGTCTCGCGCAGCAAGGTGGCATGGTGGCCCGAGAGCGGCACCACCATCAGCACCCGCGCGTCCCGCGGTCGCTCCACGGCGCGGCGGAAATGGGTGAGCTCGCACCAGGTGCCCTGCCAAATGCTCCGCTCCTCGACCGCGACCCGCTCGCCTTCGATCATCGTGCTCGTGAGGCCGAATTCCGGCCGGTCGAACCGCCGCAGCGGATGCTCGAAGCTCGCCAGCGCCGCGGCGGCGAAGCGGCTCGCCGGCATCCGGCTGAGCGGCCCCGGCGCCAGCTCGACAAGGGAGCGGGCACTGCCGGCAAGAACCCGTGCAGGCAGGAGCGCCAGGCGCTGCATCTCATAGGCGTGGTAGAGCATGCTTCCCCCAAAGAACGGGCGGAGGCTGCCCCGCCGACTCGGCTGCGATGATGGCGGGACTCCTGGCACGCGGCGAGGGCCTGCTTTTGCATTCCGCCTGCGCGGTGTCATCATTGGTTCATGCTGAGAGCGCTCTTCGATCTTTCCGGCCGCGTCGCGGTGATCTCGGGAGGATCGCGCGGACTCGGGCTGCAGATCGCCGAGGCGCTCGGCGAGTTCGGCGCGACCGTCGCGCTGGTCGCACGCAAGGAGGAAGAGCTCGCCGCCGCGGTCGATCATCTCTCGAAGCAGAATATCCGGGCGGCGCCGATTGTCGCCGACCTTGCCGATCCCGCCGCCGCCGAGATGGTGGCCGCTCGCGCGTTCGCCCTTGCGGATCGGATCGATATCCTCGTCAACAATGCCGGTGCTGCCTGGGGCGCACCCGCCGAATCGCATCCCCTCAGCGCTTGGCGGAAGGTGATCGACCTCAACCTGACGGGAACCTTCCTGCTGACCCAGGCGGTCGGCCGAGCCGCGATGCTGCCCGCTTCCACCGGCCGCATCGTCAATATCGCCTCGATCGAAGGAATGCGCGGGCGGCTGCCGGGCATGCCCGGCACCATCGCCTATGCCACCAGCAAGGGTGGGATGATCAGCTTCACCCGCTCGCTCGCGGCGGAATGGGGCCCGCGCGGCATTACCGTGAACGCGATCGCGCCCGGCTTCTTCCCCTCGAAAATGACACGCGGCACACTCGACCGGTTCGGCGCCGAGATCGCCGCCCGGACCCCGCTTGGCAGGCTCGGCGGCCCGCACGATCTCAAGGGCGCGGCGCTGCTCTTTGCCTCCGACGCCGGCGCCCACATCACCGGCCAGGTGCTGGTGATCGATGGCGGGGCGACGGTGGTCTGAGGAAAGAAGAGCCGCTCCCTCAGATTATGCTGCCGGTGGAAGCAGGGCCTCGTCCCGCGCCTCCGTTTCCCTGCTCGGCTCCCTGCCCTGCTTTTGCAGCCAATCGCCGATCCGGGCGACCGCCTCCTTCAGGGCATCCAGGCTCGCGGCATAGGAAAAACGAAGATGGCCGTCGCCGAGCGCACCGAAGCTCGTGCCCGAGACGCTGGCCACTCCGGCCTCTTCCAGAAGCAGCGACTGAAGGGGCCGCGAACCGAAGCCGGTGCCGGTGATGTTCGGAAATGCGTAGAAAGCCCCGCCGGGGGTGGCGCAGCGGAATCCCGGCAGCGCCTGCAAGGCCGGGACGATATAGGCGCGGCGCTCGGCGAAGGACGCGACCATCCGCGCCGCCGGCTCGCGCGGCCCGGTCATCGCCGCGATGCCGGCATATTGCGCGGCGGCATTGACGCAGGAATGGGAATTGATGGCGAGACGTTCGGCATGCGGCAGGAGGGAAGCCGGCCAGACGCCGAAACCCAGCCGCCAGCCGGTCATCGCATAGGTCTTGCTCCAGCCATCGAGCAGGATCAGCCGGTCCTCGAGCTCGGGATAGGTCGTCAGGCTGGTGTGCGTGCCCTCATAGAGCATCTCGCCATAGATCTCGTCCGACATGACCGCGACTTGCGGATGGCGCTCGAGACCCGCGACCAGGCGATCGAGCTCGCTCTTCGGCACCACGCCGCCGGTCGGGTTGCCGGGGCTGTTGAGGATGATCAGGCGCGTCCGCGGGGTGATCAGCCCCAGCACCTCCTCGGCATCGAACGAGAAGCCTTTGCTCTCATGCAGGGGCATCGGCACCGGCGTCGCGCCGGAAAACCGGATGACGCTCTCATAGATCGGGAAGCCCGGATTGGGGTAGATGATCTCGGCGCCCGGCTCGCCGAACATCTGAATGGCGAAAAACATCGTCACCTTGCCACCGGGCACGACCAGCACGCGATCGGGCGAGATCGTGACGCCATGGCGGCGATGAAGATCGGCCACCACCGCCTCGCGCAGCGGCAGAATCCCGTTCGCCGGCGTATAGCCGTGATGTCCGTCCGCCAGGGCCTTCCGTCCAGCCTCGACGATATGGCCAGGGGTGGGAAAATCCGGCTGGCCGATGCCGAGATTGATGATGCTCCTGCCTTCACGTTGCAGCGCGGTTGCCCGTGCCAGGACTTCGAAGGCGGACTCGGTGCCGAGCAGGCTCATGCGCCCGGACAGGATGGGCATTGCTTGGGTCCTTACACTCTGAAACCGGGGCGTTTCCCCGGCCGGGGTGTGTAGGAGCTGTCCGGGAATTGGACAATGCACGTCTCGAATTTGTGACCAAGCGCGGAATGCGTTCGCTCCCGCTCATGAATCCCGCTCGCTATTTGTTTTCGATGAAGTATCAGAAAGAAGGAGACTTCTTTTTCTGAAGAAAAAGAAGCAAAAAGACTTTTCTCCGTTTTCCGGACCAGGTGCCGGCTGTGGACTATGAATGAAATGGTAAAAGTTCTTTGGTTCTTTCTTTCGAGAAAGAACAACCTCTCTTCTTTGCTTACCGCATTTTGTTTACCCCTACGGGGCTTGGTGGAAAGTTCATAACGCCTTCTAAACCACTTCTTCCGGGGCGAGGAGGCAGCGCGTCTCGGCGTGCCGCTCCACTTGCAGCGTCGGGTGGTCGATGTCGAACCGCTCCGCGAGCTCGTGGGCGACCTCGACGAGAAAATCCGGCCCATGCGGCTCACCTGGGATCACCAGGTGGCAGGTGAGCGCCGTCTCGGTCGTGCTCATCGGCCAGATATGCAGATCATGGATCGCCACCACGCCCGGCAGGCTGAGGAGATAGGCACGCACCGCCTCGGGCTCGATGCCGGGCGGCACGGCATCCAGCATCATCCCGAGGGATTCGCGGAAGAGCCGCCAGGTGCCCCAGGTGATCGCCAGCGCGACGACGATGCTGGCGGCGGGGTCGATCCGGTTCCAGCCGGTCAGCCGCACGGCAATTGCCGCCACCACGACGCCGGCCGAAATCAGCGTATCGGCGGCCATGTGCTGAAAGGCGCTGCGGGCATTGAGCTCGCCCTTGCGTCCGGCGGCGAAAAGCAATGCTGTCCCGCCATTTACCGCAATCCCGATCAGCGCCACCACGATCACCGCGTCCGCCACCACCGGTACGGGAAGAAGAAGCCGGCGCAGCGCTTCGACCAGGATGGCGCCGATGCTTATGAGCAGGATCGCGGCATTGGCGAGGCTCGCCATGATCGTGCCGCTGCGCAGTCCATACGTATAGCGCGCCGAGGGTAGCCGCCGCGCCAGCATCATGGCGAGCCAGGCGCCGACCAGGCCGAGCACGTCGCCGAGATTGTGCCCGGCATCCGCGAGCAGCGCGGTCGAATGGGCGAAAACGCCGCCGACAACCTCGAAGAGGACGAAGCCGGCATTGAGCGCGACGCCGATCGGAAAGGCGCGGTTCAGACCGGGCGTGGCATGGGCGTGCCCATGGCCATGGTCCCCATGGTCATGGTGATGCCCCGCCGGCATGAGCGCCGGGTCAGGCCGCCGCGCGGGGATGCGCGGCCCGCCACACTTCCATCAGCTTGGCCTCGTCCACCGCCGTGTAAATCTGGGTGGTCGAAAGGCTGGCATGCCCCAGCAGCTCCTGGATCGCGCGCAGATCCGCGCCCTCCGCCAGCAGGTGGGTGGCAAAGGAATGCCTGAGCGCATGGGGTGTGGCGTGCTCGGGCAGGCCATGCAGCCGGCGGAATTCCCGAAGCGCACGCTGCGCAACCCCGGCGGCCAGCCGCTTGCCGCGCGCGCCGACGAAAAGGGGGGCTGCCTGCCGCTGGTCAGGATGGTGCGCAAGCCACGCGGCGACCGCGGTGCGGACCGCGGGCAGCACCGGCACCATCCGATCCTTGTCCCCCTTGCCGTGCACGCGCAGCATTTCCTCTCCGCCGGGCAGCGGGGCCTCGCCAACATGAAGCCCGAGTGCCTCGCTGATGCGAAGCCCGCTGCCATAGAGCAGCGCGAAGAGAGCGGTATCGCGTGCGGCCGTCGCCGCTGTCCGCGCCTCGCCCCCGATCTCCGCGACGATGCCGCACGCCGCCGGAGCTGAGAGCGCTCGCGGCAGCCGCCGACGCATGCGCGGGCTGCGCAAGAGGCTGAGCGCCGGATTCTCCGTGCCGAGCCTTCTGGCAAGGAAGCGGTAGAAGCTGCGCACGGCGGCAAGATGCCGCGCCCGGGTCGCGTCGCTGTTTCCGGAATTCGCAAGCTCGGTGAGCCAGGCGCGGAAATCGGCAACCTTGAGGCCCCCGAGATCGGCAAGAGAAGGCTCGGCGCCGAGATGGCGGGTCAGGAAACCAAGGAACTCAGCGAGATCGGCTGCATAGGCGGCCACCGTGAGCCGCGCCGCTCGCCGCTCGCCGCCCAGCCATTCCAGGAACTTCGTCCGCGCGTCTTCGCCGCTCACGCTCGCTCCAATGAAGCTGCCGCGGCGCGCGCAAGAAGCAGCAGGGGACCGCGCGCCGCGCTCGCGGGACTGGCGAGCGGATCGCGCGAGGCCAGTGCCAGCACGGCCGGCACCGCCGTGTCCGGCACCACCATCAGGGCCTCGTGCCGGGCGAGCGCTGCCGCCTCGCCGTGGAAGAGCACCGCTTCGCCATCGCACGGCCGTCGCCCGGGCATCGCTGTTCCCCCCAGCCTCATTCCCTCGCGGCCGATTACGCGGGCGATCGTTCCTGCGGAAAGCGGCCGCGTTCCGGGGATCTCCGCCTCGACGCAGAGATTGACCGCATCGACGCCGAGCAGAGCCGGCAGCTCGGCCGTGATGGCGCCGATCGGGTCCATGGCGCGGATCAAGGCGAGCAGCGCCTGCTCGACGCGCCCGGCAAGGCTCTGGGCCGCGCGCCCGACCGCGAGCAGCGCGCTCGCCTGGGCGCGCGCCGCCTCGATCATTGCCGCCATATGGTCGGCCAAGGGCTCGCCGTGAATGCGCTTCGGCGGGATGAGCGTGCGGTAGAAATCGGGATTCTCGGCGAGCCATCCGGGATGGGCGCGGAGAAACGCCGCCACCGCGGCGGGAGGCGGCAGATCGGGCTTGCGGCGGGGGGCGCTCATCTTCGTGCCTTGAGCTTTGCCCCATCGGCAGTATCGAGAATGACGATCATCATCCCCTCGGCATCCGGCTCGGGAGCGACCATACAGAGGGCCGGAGGCGAGCGGAAGCGCATGCGAAGGGTGCCCGTTCTGTTGCCCTATCCGTTCGCCGCGCCGTTCGAGTACGCGGTTCCGGAGGGGCTCGATCCCGGCCCCGGCGACCTGGTCCAGGTTCCGCTCGGCCGGCGCGAGGTGCTGGGCGCCATCTGGGAGGGCCCGGCCGGCAAAACCATCGCCGAGAAGAGACTGCGCCCGCTGCTGGCGCGTCTGCCGCTTCCGCCGCTTCCCCTCGAGATGCGCCGCTTCATCGACTGGGTCGCCGCCTACACGCTGGCCTCACCCGGAGAGGTGCTGGCGATGGCGCTTCGTGGCTATCGCCGCCCGCCGCTGCGCGCGCGGACGCTCGCGCCTGCCTTTTCCCGGCCCGATCCCGATCATTCGGGCGCCGTTCTTTCGCCTGTCCAGGCGGCGGCGGCCGAGCGGCTGGCGGCCGAATGCTCGGGCGGCTTCTCGGTCACCCTGCTCGACGGCGTGACCGGCGCGGGCAAGACCGAGGTCTATCTGGAAGCGATTGCCGCAGCGCTTCGGAGCGGCCGCCAGGCGCTCGTGCTGCTGCCGGAAATCGCGCTCTCCGCCCAATGGCTCGAACGGTTCGAGCGCCGTTTCGGCACGGCTCCCGCGCTCTGGCATTCCGATCTCACCCCGCGTACCCGCCGGGTCACCTGGCAGGCGGTCGCCGAGGGCGCGGCGACGGTGGTGGTCGGCGCCCGGTCCGCTCTTTTCCTTCCTTTCCCCGATCTCGGCCTGATCGTCGTGGATGAGGAGCACGAGGCCGCTTTCAAGCAGGAAGAGGGCGTCATCTACCATGCGCGGGACATGGCGGTGGTCAGGGCGCAATTTGCGGAGGCGCCGGCCGTTCTGGTCTCCGCCACGCCGAGCCTGGAGACGCTCGTCAATGTCGAGCGCGGCCGCTACGGCCGGATCCGCCTGCCTGAGCGCCATGGCGGCGCACGCCTGCCCGCGCTCGCCGCGATCGACCTCCGACGCACTCCGCCCGAGCGGAGCCGCTTCCTCTCGCCGCCTCTGCTGGAGGCGCTGGCCGAAACGCTCGAACGCGGCGAGCAGGCCATGCTCTTCCTCAACCGGCGCGGCTATGCGCCGCTCACGCTCTGCCGCGCCTGCGGCCATCGGCTGCAATGCCCGAACTGCTCCGCCTGGCTGGTCGAGCATCGGGCAAGCCGAACGCTCCAGTGCCACCATTGCGGCCACACTTCGCCGCTGCCTCAGGCCTGCCCCGCCTGCGGCGCGGAGGCGACGCTTGCCCCGATCGGCCCCGGCGTCGAGCGGATCATGGAGGAAGCGGCGTCCTGCTTTCCCGAAGCGCGGTTGCTGACGATGGCGAGCGACACGCTGACCGGCCCCGATGCGGCGACGGAAGCGGCCCGTGCGATCACGGCGCGTGAGGTCGATCTCCTGATCGGGACGCAGATCGTCGCCAAGGGCTGGCACTTCCCCCATCTCACCCTGGTCGGCGTCGTCGATGCCGATCTCGGGCTCACGGGGGGCGATCTCCGGGCCGGGGAACGCACCTTCCAGCTTCTCCATCAGGTGGCCGGTCGGGCCGGCCGGGCCGAGGCGCCGGGGCGGGTGCTGATCCAGACCTTCGCGCCCGAGCATCCGGTGATGCAGGCATTGGTCTCCGGCGATCTCGACGCCTTCATGGCGAGCGAGGCGGATGTTCGCCGCCCCGGAGGCTGGCCACCGTTCGGCCGGCTTGCCGCGATGATCGTGAGCGCCGGGGAGGCCGAGGCGGCGGATCATGCAGCCGCCTCGCTCGGGCGGGCCGCCCCTTCCGGTAAGGGAATCACGGTGCTCGGCCCTGCGCCGGCGCCGCTTTCCCTCCTGCGCGGGCGCCATCGGCGGCGGCTCCTTCTCAAGACCGCGCGGGGAATTGCGCCCCAGGATCTCCTTCGCGCCTGGCTCGGCCGCGTCAAATTGCCCCGCAAGGTCGAGGTCCGGGTCGATATCGATCCGATTTCGTTTCTCTAGAGAAGGTGTTATGAACCTTCTGCCAAGGCTCTTTCGCGATAAACAAAAAGCGGTAAGCGAAGAAGAAAGGCTGTTCTTTCTTGAAAGAAAGAACCAAAGAACTTTTATCCTTTCATTCGCAGTCTATAACCAGAACCTGGTCCGGAAAACGGAGAGAAGTCTTTTTGCTTCTTTTTCTTCAGAAAAAAGTCTTCTTCTTTCTGATACTTCATCGAAGTGCATAATTCTATTTCTAGAGCGGGATGCGTTTGCTCGCGCTCACATATCCCGCTTTCGATCATTGTTTTCCCGCGTTCCTCAGGCCTGCGGTGATTCCGCCTCCGGTCATTACGCTTTCAGGTTTTTCGGGATGGCCCATCTCTGCGGGAGAGGCCGTATTGCGCCCGCGTGAAGCCGCATGCTAGACGCGGCGCCGCCGGTCCAAGGGCCGGACGAGCGCGTTCCCGGCCGCCGCGGGCGGCCCAACCATGGAAACGACGAATTGGCATCCGACGCGACCGTCATTTCGCAGGGCGGCGGCCTCGCCGACCGTTATGCCGTTGCGCTCTACGCGCATGCGGAGGACATCCGTGCCCTTGATCCGGTCGTCGCCGACATGGAGTCCCTCGGCCGCCTGATCGATGCCAGCGCCGATTTCCGCCGCCTGCTCGAGAGCCCGGTGATCGATGTCGGGCAGGCAAGGCAGGCCGCGCTCGCCGTTCTCTCCGCCGAAGGATTCGGCAAGACCGTGCATGATTTCGTGGGCGTCGTCGCATCCAATCGCCGGCTGCGCGAGCTTCGGGCCATGGTCAATGCTTTCGCCGCGCTGGTTGCCGCCCGACGCGGGGTGGTCACCGCCCGTGTGGTCTCGGCCCATCCGCTCGACGAGATCCAGGTGAGCCAGCTTCGTGCCCGTCTGATCGAAGCCGGGTACGGCAATGTCGCCATCGAAAGATCGGTCGATCCCACATTGTTGGGCGGGCTGGTCGTCCGGATCGGCGCCCGTCTCTATGATTCCAGCCTCAAGTCGCGCCTGCAGCGCCTGCAGCACGCCATGAAGGGAGCCGCCTGATGGAGATCCGCCCCGCCGAGATCTCGGAGATCCTCAAGAAGCAGATCGCAAACTTCGATACCGAGGCGAACGTCGCCGAGACGGGACAGGTGTTGAGCGTGGGCGACGGGATCGCCCGTGTCTTCGGGCTCGCCAACGTGATGTCGGGCGAGCTCGTCGAGTTTCCGGGCGCCGGCCTCAAAGGCATGGCGCTCAATCTCGAGACCGACAATGTCGGCGTCGTCACGGCTTCGGTGGTCAGCGCGCATCCGCTCAGCGACGTGCAGGAGCAGCAGTTGCGTGCGCGGCTGATCGAGGCCGGCTACGGCAACGTGCAGATCGTGAAGGAGCTGGACCCGAGCCTGCTCGGCGGCCTGATCGTCCGGATCGGTTCCCGCCTC
>JASHVY010000217.1 GCA_030044345.1 Acetobacteraceae bacterium
GCGGGCTCGGCCGTAGCCCATTTCCATTGCATGCCGTCGCGGCAAATGCTTGCGGTGTAGAAATCCCGGCGCGGTTTCTTGTTCTCGGTGATCTCGACCGAGAAGACGATCTCCTTGCAATCCAGCGCGTCCCCGTCGGCCACGATCACGCGGCTGACGGTCACTTGCCCATGCTCGTTCGCCTCTATCGGAACGTCGTGGACGATATGCCAATCGGCGACCTCACCGACAGAAAGCGGCCCGGCCGCGCTCGCGATCTCTGTCTGCTCGGCATTTTGCACGCGCCTCTCGAGATATTGCACGCCCGCGAGCGTCACCGCCTGCGCGCCGATTCCGATTCCCGCGGCAACGGCGCCATTGTTCGTAACGGCGCTGGAGATCCCCGCCGCCGCCACACCCGCCCCGGCGGCGGCACTTTCGGTCAGAAGCGACGAGCATCCCGAAAGGAGAAGGCTTGCGGCAAGACCGGCGGCCACACCAAGCAATGGGTATCGCAAGAGTCCTGCTTTGCGGGAATCTCCTGCGACTTGTAACGACCGCAGCCGTTGATTCGGATGATTCTCCCTCCCGATCTTGCGCCATCGGATGGGTGAGCCCCCTGACCGAATACGCGCCAAACCCACATTTCCTGTTGTTGGGCGTTCCTTCAGCGAGGATGACCGACGGATGGGCGGATTCGCAAGCCGCTTGATTCCTTCGATACAAGGATGCCACATCGCGATCGCCGCATCGAGCCGATCGCGATGAGCCGGAATCGGCTGATCGCGTAAAGATGCCCGCAAAACAAATCCATAGCGCGGTATGCGCGGGTCCATGAAAGCGCACACTGCTCTAAGTTCCGGAGGATCATGCCACACGGCCATCAGAGCGTGATGACCGGAGATGAGATCGCCGTAAGTCTGAATCACCCCTTCGGTCATTCCACCTCCGGCGATCACGTTCTTTCGTTGTTTTCTCGATCAATTTTAGGGCTTCCCCCCTGGACTTCCCTCCGGACTTTCCCCAGTATTTTCCCCTGGGGCTTTGGCGGATCGCTCCGCATCGGGGTGCGCCGCCGGGGTCCCCGCGAACACGTTCGTGGGGGGCCTCGACTCCGCCAGAGGCCATATTGATCGAAACCCTCCTGTAACGCCTCGCCCAAGCGGGACGAAATGTGGGGGAGCTTCGGATGAGACTGCGCCATGGCGGAACGGATTGCCGGAAATCATGGGCTCTTGCCGCGGGAGCCGCCGAGCCCATGGCGATCTTTCAGGCCTCGGCGGAAACGCTCCGGCGTTTGGCGGGCTCCGGGAACAACCTGTCAAGGTTTTGAAACTGTTCATGAAATCTTGACAGGAGCTGATGATGCAAGGCTGAGTATGTCCTTGCTTTGTTCCTCGACCCGAGCCACCTTCGCGGATCTGTGTCCACTGCCGCAAAGGAGGGATCCATGATCCGCACAGCGATCGCTGCCCTGATCCTTCTCCTGCCGGCTGTTGCGGAAGCACGGCCGGTGGTGGTCGAGCTCTTTACCTCGGAAGCCTGCTCCTCCTGTCCGCCCGCAGATGCCCTGCTGAGAGAGCTCAAGGGCGAGGAGGCCGACTTCCTGCCGCTCGATCTTCACGTCACCTACTGGAACGGGACCGGCTGGATCGATCCCTTCTCTCTTCCCGCCGCAACCGACAGGCAGCAATGGTATGCCTCGCTCGCCGACAGCAGCGAGGTCTATACGCCCGAAGCGGTAGTGGATGGCCGGGATCAGGTGGTCGGCTCGGATCGACGCGCCCTTCTTTCGGCGATTGCGCGCCTTCGAGGCGAGGCAGCCCACGCCGTGCCCGTCACGATCGAAGCGCGTGGCAACGAGGTGCAGATCACGGTGGGTTCCGGCAGCGGATCGGCCCGGATTTGGCTGTTCGGTTTCGACGATTCCCATACCACCCATGTCGGCGGTGGCGAGAATCGCGGCACCACGCTCGAGGAGATCAATGTCGTCCGCTCGATGAGCTCGCCCGGCATCTGGAACGGCAACGCCGCAAGCCTCCACCTGCCACGACCGAGAGGCATGCATCTCGCGGTCCTGCTGCAGCAGGAGAACGGGCGCATTCTCGGCGCCGCCGCCGATTGAGCGGCGCAGCAAGGCCTATTTGCAGTCGGTCAGGCTGCTGTCCCGGATATCGAAGCTCGTCTCCTTCGTCAGGTTGATGCTGTGCAGGATGCAGGTCCGTCCGGTGTCATCCACCAGCTTCACATCGTAGACCCCCGGACTTAGCCCCGTCAGCGTCAGCCGTTCACCGAAATCGAGCTCCTTGTCATCGTCGTTCAGCGCCTGATTCGGTCCCCATTGCCCGGCGCCGGCCGGCGCCAGATAGACCTGCTTGAAGGTGGTCGTCGCGGTCAGGTTGTAGGCGAAATAATTCGGTCCCGCTCCGGCCGAAACGCTCATGAATATCATGAGCGCAACGCCTATGCCCAATGGTGCGAACTTCATCGACCTTCCTCCCCGATCCG
The DNA here is from genome assembly GCA_030044345.1 of Acetobacteraceae bacterium. Taxonomy (GTDB): domain Bacteria; phylum Pseudomonadota; class Alphaproteobacteria; order Acetobacterales; family Acetobacteraceae; genus JAKAWQ01. The sequence goes on from JASHVY010000217.1 coordinate 2,488, forward strand.
TCTTTGATCTTGACCTTATCGCCTGGTCAATGAAATGGAAATAGGCCTGCTCCTTCTCACCACGGCACGACCTCACCTCTGTAATTGAGAAAAGCGAAGCCAGGCGTGCCGCGCCGGGCAGCGATGACATCGGCGATGCCGCGAACGCTCGTTTCGACATCGAGAGTGGCGTTCGGCCCACCCATGTCGGTGCGGACCCATCCGGGCGCGATCGCGAGCAGCGTGCGCGATGTGTCATGGGCAGCGAAATTGTGCATCAACATGTTCAGCGCCGCCTTGCTCGCGCGATAGATCTCCCAGGTCCCGGTTCGGTTGTTCGCGATGCTGCCGAGACCTGAAGACATCACAGCAATCACGCCGTCCTTACGCACGAGATCCTGCAAGGCTTCGATGGTGCGCATCGGGCCATAGGCATTGGTCAGCATCACATGGGCGAATTCCCTGGCACTGGTCGCGACCAAGGTCTCGCCTCTGCCGTGGCCGATTCCGGCATTGACGAAGAGAAGATCGAGGCGCCGGTCCGAGAGCCGCTCGCGAAGCTCCGTAATCTCATCATCCACAACGACATCGAGCGGCTCGACCATAAGCCGCCCAGGATAATCTGCGGACAATTCCTCGACTGCTTGCGGAGGGTTCTCACCGCGCACGGTCGCGATCACATGCCAGTCGCGGGAAAGGAATTCACGGGCCAGGCCGAGGCCAAGGCCGCGCGATGCACCCACGATGAGAGCGTGCGAATCAGGCATGAGGATTTCCTTCAGTCTGAGGCCAGAAGCGATCCGGTGTTCCGCCGGGTCGCGACCTGCCGCTCGACCAGGCGGGCATAGGCGCCGCGGCGCGTAAGCAGCTCGGCATGCGTGCCGCCCTCGAGCACCCTTCCATGGTCGAGCACGAGAATGCGATCGGCGGCACGAATGGTCGAAAGCCGATGCGCGATGACGAGCGTGGTGCGCCCCTGCATCAGCTCCGCAAGGGCCGCACGCACCTCGGCCTCGCTGATCGCGTCGAGATGCGACGTCGCCTCATCGAGCACGAGCACCGGCGCATCCTTGAGGAAGGCGCGCGCAATCGC
>JASHVY010000022.1 GCA_030044345.1 Acetobacteraceae bacterium
AGAGCGTGATGATTTTCGGTCGTCACGCTCCCGCTTTGTTTTCTCGATCAATTTGATGGCTTCCCTTTGGGCTTTGGCGGGCGGCTGACTGACCCGGTGCATCATTCTTCCCCGGCTGCGGCCATAAGAATTTTGCGCATCGATTGACAGCCATGGAGAACCTGATGTTCCACATGGCTGGCGGCTCGAGGCTCGCAGCGCTGGAGCACGAACGGCACGGCCAGACGCCGGTACCCCCAGGCCAACGCCGCGGCCGGGCCTCTGCCGCTGAGATCGGAGAGAATCCCTGAGATGATCCGCGCGGCATGGAGTCAAAACGGATGAGTACCGACAGAACGGATTGCTTCGAGGAGGAGAGCCCAGCAGGGTCGACGAGAGCGCTCGACGAGGGCAAGGAGATGACCCGGCAGAAGCCGCCGGAGACCTACGAGGCCCTCATCCGCCTAATCCACGACCGCTATGGGGAAATGAGCAAATCCTATCAGACGATGGCCGTTTACCTCACGCAAAACCCGAATGATGTTGCGGTGATTTCGGTCCATGCCATCGCTGGGAAATGCGGCGTGCACGCTTCAGGCTTCGTGCGCTTTGCCCAGTCTCTCGGCTATCAGGGCTTCAAGGAACTGCAGGCGGTCTTCCGGCGCCGCCTTTCGACCGCCGCTCCCGGCTTTGATGCTCGCGTCAAAGCGCTGGAGGACGAACTTGGCGCACGCGAGGATCGCAGCGAGATGAGCTTCCTGCGCGACCTGGTGGTGCGCGATATCTCTTCGCTGCAGGATCTTCTGACGGATACAAGACCTGATCAGATCTCCGAAGCGGTCGGACTGATGGAGGAAGCCGACACGATCTACCTCATCGGCCAGCTACGTTCGCTTCCCGTAGTGGAACTCCTTCGGTACGTGCTCACCATGCTGGGCAAGCGCACGGTGCTTCTCGACGCGAGCGGCGGCCTTGCGACGCACATGGCCAGCACGATCCGACCGGATGACCTTCTCTTCGCGGTGTCGTTTCGTTTCTATGCAAACGAAGTGGTCAGTATTGTGGAAGAGACAGCCGCGCGCGGCGTGCCGATCGTGGCAATCAGCGACAGCACGCTTTCACCGCTCGCAAAGAACACTCGGGTGCTCTTCGCCGTGCCGGAGCGCGAGTACACCTTCTCCCGCTCGCTCGCCGCGCCAATGTGTCTCGCGCAGGCGCTGATCATCGCGCTTGCTTCACGACTCCAGAGGGATCCGGGCCGGCCTCGCATTCCGATCGTGACGCAGAGATGAAACAGACCTTGCTTGTCCATCCTGTTCACTGCACCACCGCGTAGCCAGCCAGCGCCATCACCCGCATAAGTTCCTTGTGTCCCTTCTTCGCCATTTCGAGCGGCGGGCTGACTTTCGGATCCTGTTCCGCCTCGACCACGAACCAGCCCTCGTAGCCATAAGAGGCGAGCCGCTTTACGATGGCGACGAAATCGAGCGAACCGTCTCCCGGCACGGTGAAGGCGCCCTTCACCACCGCGTCGAGGAAACTCTCCCTGCGCCGGTCGAGCTTCTCGATCACTCCCATCCGCACGTCCTTGGTATGGACGTGGCTGATGCGCGCGTGGTGCTTGTCGATAACGCGCAGCACGTCACCGCCGGCGAAGGCCATGTGGCCCGCATCGAACAAAAGCGGCAGGCCCTCGCCGGAGTGTTTCATGAGCAGGTCGAGTTCCGTCTCGGTCTCGATCGCGGCAGCCATGTGGTGGTGGTAGGCGACAGGCATTCCCTGCTCGGCGCACCACTCCCCGAAGGCGGTCATCTTGCGACCATAGTCCCTGATCTCCTCTTCGGAGAGCTTCGGCTTTGTGGCAAGCGGCGCCGAACGAACGCCCTGGATCGAGCGCGCGGTTTCGCCATAGACGATGCAGGGCGCACCGGCGGCGATGAAGAAATCCATCTGGGCGCGTATGCGATCCTTTTCCCTCTCGATGTCACCGTCGAGCAGGAGGCCCGAGAACCAGCCGCCGCAGACCGAGATGCCGTAACGGGCAAGAATCGGACCGAGCTCGCCCATATTCATGGGGAAGCGCCGACCCGTCTCCATGCCCGTGAAACCCGCTGCGCTCGCTTGGCGAAGGCATTCCTCCAAGCTGACGTCGTCGGATAGCTCCGCGAGATCGTCGTTCCACCAGGCGATCGGGGCAATTCCAAGTTTCGCTTTCATTCGCCGTCACACTCCGACGCGCTGCTTTGCGCGGATCTCTTCCTGTTGCTTCCGCGCCTCCCGCACCGATTCGCGCGAGGAGACCTCGGGCACCCCGACGTCCCAGTCGGCATCGCCCGGCAGCCAGGCATAGGCGTCGGTGGCGACCGAAAGCACGGTGGTCCGATCCGTGCCCTTCGCCCATTCGAGCGCGGCCACGAGGTCGGCGAGGCTGTCACAATGCCGCGCTGCCGCCCCCATCGCCTCGGCGTGTTTCGCGAAGTCGACGTGAGGGGGTGAAGCGGGGTTCCGCACCCGGCAGTCGGTAAGAAGATTGTTGAAGCCAGGCACACCCTTGAACTGCTGCAACCGGTTGATGACCGCGAAGCCGCCATTGTCGCAGACCACGATGATCATCTTGTGGCCGGTCAACACGGTTGAATAGATATCGGCGTTCATCATCAGGTAGGAACCGTCGCCAACCATCACGATCGGCGTGCCGCCAAGCGCACCTGGGCCGGTATTGGCCATGGCATGGCCCCAGCCCGCGGCAATCTCGTAGCCCATGCAGGAGAAGCCGAACTCGAGGTCGAAACTGTTCGGCGCCTTGACGCGCCAGCCCTTGGCAACCTCGCCGGGCAGGCCACCGGCGGCCGTGATCAGCGTGTCCGTCTCGCCCGCCGCCGCGTTCACCGCATGGACGACCTGGGCATAGGTCGGCACCTCCGTGTTGGTTGGCATCTGGAGCCTCTCGAGCAGCGCATCCCATTCCTTGAAGAGAGAATGGGCCCGGGCCATGTGGGCGGGCTCCGCGCGCCATTCGCCGAGCGCCGCATCGAGCTCCGTCACAGTTTCGAGCGCGTCGCCCACCACGGCGAGCGCGCGGTGTTTCACCGCGTCGAAGCGGGCCGCGTTGATCGAGATGAATTGCGCCCGCGGACTGAACGCCGTCCAGGAGCCGGTGGTGAAGTCCTGCAGCCGCGTGCCCACGGCAAGGATCACGTCGGCTTCGGCAGCCAGCGCATTTGCCGACGTGGAGCCGATGATGCCGATCGGGCCGGCATGGGCCGGGTGGTAGTGGGTCACGCCGCCCTTGCCGGCGATCGTCTCCACGATCGGGATACCGTGCCTGACCGCGAATTTTGCCACTGCCTGCTCGGCCAGCGAATAGCGCACGCCGCCGCCCGCGATAAGAACCGGCTTCTTCGCCGTTTTCAGAAGTGCTGCTGCCTCGGCCAGCTTCGTGCGGTCCGGGCGCGGGCGCGGGATGGTCCAGAGGCGGGGCTCGAAGAAGGCCTCCGGGTAGTCGAACGCAACTTCCTGCGTGTCCTGCGGCAACGACAGAAAGGCCGGCCCGCAGTCTGCGGGATCGAGCATCGTCGCCACGGCCTGCGGCAGGGACGAGATGATCTGCGCCGGATGGGTGATTCTATCCCAGTAACGCGTCACCGCCTTGAAGGCGTCGTTCACCGTCACCGTCGGATTGCCAAAATGTTCGACCTGCTGAAGCACCGGATCGGGCAGCCGATTCGTGAAGGTATCGCCGGCCAGAAGCAGTACGGGAAGACGGTTCGCATGCGCCGTGCCCGCCGCCGTCACCATGTTCAGCGCCCCGGGGCCGATGGAGGAGACGGCCACCATGATCTGTCGCCGACGCTTGGCCTTCGCGAAACCGATGGCGGCAAGTGCCATGGATTGCTCGTTCTGCCCCCGCCATGTCGGCAGACGATCCTGCACGGGCTCCAACGCTTCCGAGAGGCAGGTCACGTTCCCGTGCCCAAAAATGCCGAAGGCACCGGCGAAGACGGGTGCGCGGATGCCGTCGATCTCGATGAACTGCTGCGTCAGCCAGCGTACCACGGCTTGCGCCGTGGTGAGGCGGATCGTTGCCTGTGCCATTTGGTTTCCTCCCTCGACGTACGGCTGCAACCATACCTCGCCGCAATCGGAATTGACAATTGATATGGTGCCCAACATAAATTGCAGAACA
>JASHVY010000023.1 GCA_030044345.1 Acetobacteraceae bacterium
TTCTTATTCAGTAAACAAATCCGGCGGCAAGCAAATCCGGGACATCGTGGCCGGAGCCCGATCTGTCCCCGCGTGAGAAATGGAGGGCGCAACAGGCGGAAGCTGATGGATCCCTCTCATCTTGCGCTCATGACCACTGCCCCGCACGGAGGCGGGATCGTCTATTCGCTCGATATCCAGACGCTGCTGATCATCACCGGCCTCGCCTTCCTCCCCGGCCTAGTGCTGCTGATGACCGGCTTCACGCGGATCATCGTCGTGCTTGCCATTCTCCGCCAGGCGCTGGGCCTTACCACCACGCCGCCCAACGTGATCCTGATCGCGCTCGCCATGGTTCTCACGGCTTTCGTGATGCGGCCGACGCTGGAGGCCGTCAACCACGATGCTCTGCAACCCTATCTGGCCGGAACGCTCTCGTTCCAGGATGCCATCGACCGGGGACAACAGCCGTTCCGGGCCTTCATGCTGAGCCAGGTTCGCAAGCGCGAGCTTCGTCTTTTCATCAATCTTTCGGGCAAGAATTCCGAGCCCGATATCAAATCCGTCCCGATGCTGGTTCTGATCCCGGCCTTCGCGACGTCCGAACTGCAGACCGCCTTCGAGATCGGGTTCCTGATCTATATTCCTTTCGCCCTCATCGATCTGGCGATCGCATCCATTCTCATGGCGCTGGGAATGATCATGGTGAGCCCGACCCTGATTTCCCTGCCGTTCAAGCTTCTTCTCTTTGTCGCGATCGGTGGATGGGGCCTCTTGATGGGGAGCGTCGCCAACAGCTTTATTCATTGATTGTTAATTCATTGCCCGGGTTATTCGTTGATCGGGTTATTTATTGATTGGACGAAATTACAAAAAGGTAATCCGTGGCGAATGCAAGAATGCGGGCTCTTTCACGAATATAGAGAGGCACCGGCAAGACGGATCCGGCGCCGCCATCGTCCCATGTCATGGAGATTTTCTTCGATGTCTGGTGCAATCGGATCGATCCTCAGCAATTTCGGTGCCCTGGAAGCCTTGGACGGTCTTGCTTCCACGCAGGGTGAGAACAACACTCTGGAGACGGAGCTTTCGACCGGTCTTTCCATCAACAGTCCGGCCGACAACCCGGCGGGCTTCATCCAAGCCCAGGGCTTCGACGCCCAGATCAACGGCATCACCCAGGCGAGCGCCAACGCCAACGAGGGGATTTCCCTTCTTCAGACGGCCCAGGGTGCCGTGCAGCAGCAGCTCAACCTTGCGCAGAAGCTGAACAGCATCGCCGTGCAGGCCGCCAACGGCACGCAGACGCCGGCGGAAGCGCAGTCCCTGCAAGGGGTCGTCTCCCAGCTCACCGGGCAGGTGACGACCATCGCCGATCAGACGCAGTTCAATGATATCGGCCTGCTGAACGGCACTTTCTCAGGCGTGCAGTTCCAGGTCGGCGCCGATGAGGGACAGACGATCGATCTCTCGATCAACAGCACCGAAGCCGACGCCATCGGCCTCAATACCCTGAATTCGTCTTCCACGGCCGCGGCGCCGCTCTTCAAGGCCTCTCCCTCGGGCGCCGTGACGGCGGCCGGTTCCGCCTTCACCGCAGGGAGCCTGACGCTTCATGGTTCCGCGGGATCGGCCAAGGTCAAGGTGACGGCGAATGAATCGGCCGCCACCCTGGCCCAATCGATCAACGGCCTGACCAATCAGACCAACATCTCCGCCCAGGCGAACACATCGGTCGTGCTGAAGGTGAAGGGGGGCTCCGGCAGCGCCTTCGATTTCACCCTTGGCAACGGCACCGCCGCCGATAGCACGGACGATGTCTCGATCTCCGCGACCGGGGTCTCGGGGCTGATCCAGGCGATCAACAATGCCACCTCGACCACCGGCATCGCCGCCACCGAGAACAGCAGCGGCAATGTCGTGCTCACTCAGAACCAGGGACAGAACATTACCGTCACCGGCGTCACAAACGGATCGTTCACGGTGGGGAACGGGGCCAGCGCAAAGACTTTCGGCGGCGCGACGAACGCCGCCGGCGCATTCACGGCAGCCTCGGGCGGCGCGACGCTGGTTGCTCAGGGGCGGGTTTCGTTCCAGTCCGACCAGAGTTTTTCGGTGGGCGACGCCAATCTGGTTGGGCTGCAATCCCAATCCACCCTCGATTCCTTGTCCAGCATCAACGTGACGACCCAGAACGGCGCCAACAACGCGATCAATGTCATCAAATTCGCCATCCAGGGGCTGAACAATATCGGGGGCTCGCTTGGCGCCGTCCAGCAGAGATTGCAGGCGACGCTGCAGAACCTCAGCACGACCAACACCAATCTGCAGAACGGGCTGGGTGTGGTGCAGGACGCCAATATTCCGCAGGTGAGCGAGCAATTGACCGAGGCGCAGATCCAGGCGCAGGCAGGGGTATCCGCGCTCAGGAGCTCGACGACCATACAGCAGGCGTTCCTGTCCCTGCTGCCGCAGTAATAGACCGGGAAAACAAAGAGGAGAGCGGGATGCGGGAGCGGAAGCGAACGCATCCCGTTCGAGAGCGTGATCGCCGGAGGTGGGATCACCGAAGGCGTGAATCACGCGGGAAAACAAAGACCGAGAGCGGGATGGGTGAGCGCAGGCGATCCCATCCTGCTCGAGAGCGTGATCGCCGGAGGTGGGATCACCGAAGGCGTGAATCACGCGGGAAAACAAAGAGGAGAGCGGGATGCGGGAACGGAAGCGAACGCATCCCGCTCGAAACGAGGGATGGAGGCATCGGGGCGCGGAGAGGCGCCCCGATAAGGACAAGATTTCCATGAATTTCGAAAAGTGAAGGTTCGATCGGTGGAAGTTAAAGAACTGGAAAGCGTGCCGGAGCAGAGTCTCCATCGGCCGAATCCGATGAAGAATCCCGATGCCGGTGGGAAGCAGCCAAACCCGATCGCATCGCAAGGGGGCGAGAGACCCCCAGGCCAAGGTGAACGGCTCGCGGCGCATGGCGAGGAGTGACGGATGAGCAACAGCATATCCAGCCTATTCAGCTCATCGGAGATCAATCTTGTGGTAACCCAGTTGGAGAACCGGCTGGATGCCCCGATCGCCGTCGAACAGAATGAGGTCAAGACGGATCAGGCGCAGATTTCCGCGCTCGGCTCCATCCAGGGGGCCCTATCCTCTCTCAGCTCGGCGCTGTCCGGGATTTCCGACCCTTCGACCAGCAACGCCAAGCAGGCAACCGTATCCAACAGCAATGCGACCGCCTCGGCTGCGGCCAGCGCGGCCAGCGGCTCTTTTTCCCTCTCCAACATCGTTCTGGCGAAGCCGCAGAAACTGCTCTCCACGCTTTTCTCGTCGGGCGGGGCGAAGGTCGGCAGCGGTTCCGGAACCCTGACGTTCACGTTTGCCGACGGCGACTCCGAAAAGGTGGATATCGCGTCCGGAAGCGCCAGCGTGAGCGGGATTGCGAAAGCCATCAATGCCGCCGATGTCGGCGTGACGGCGAGCGTCGTCCAGTCGGGGAGCGGGGCCTTTCTTTCCTTGCAGGGTGACAAGACAGGCAGCGGTGACGCGTTCAGCCTGTCCGGGACCGGAAGCCTTGCCAAATTCAGCTTTTCCAAGGGCGGGGGCAGCTCCGACTTCACTCAGACCCAAGAAGCGAGCGATGCCAAGTTCGATTTCAACGGCGCGCAAATCGTCGAGCCGAGCAATAGCGGGCTGAAAATCGTTCAGGGCCTCACCATCACCCTTACCGCGTCGGGTTCGGCAAACATCAAGGTCGGCTCGTCCTCGCAAAATCTTTCGTCCGCGCTTTCGAAATTCGCCACTCAGTTCAACAATGCCCTCAGCGAAATCGCCAAACAGACGGCGTTCAAGCCCGGGTCTTCCTCCGCCAGCGGGGCGAGCGGCAAGGCGCAGACAGGCCCTTTGCTCGGGGATGCCCAGATCGAGCAGCTCTCCCAGGCATTGCTTTCCACCATTGCCAGCGCCGCAGGGAGCGGCGTCAGCGCGGCTTCCATCGGGTTGACCATCGGCAGCGGCGGCTCGCTCTCTTTCAGCAGCTCCACCCTGACATCCGCTTTCACGGCAAATCCGACGGCGGTGAACACCCTCGTGCAGAAGATCGAACAGAATGTGAAGAGTGTCCTTTCCGGAGCGATCGGCAGCGGGACAGGGGCGGCTTCCGGATCGGGATCCGGCGCGGCAGGGGGCGGCACGGTTCAGGCGGAGGAGTCCGGTCTCAAGAACACCGTATCCTCCCTCAATCAGGAGATTTCCGCGCAAAAGGCTTTGGCTGCGCTGCAGGTCCAGACTCTCGAGCAGAATTTCACCAGTGCTGAAGCCCTGTTCAACGCAGATACACCGACACTCGATTTCCTCAACTCGCTCAATGACACGACAGGCAATTCCGCAGGTTAGCCGGGATGAACCCCTATACCGACGGAGCGGCGCGGGACGGAGCGGCACGGTACCGACAAGCGACCATGCTGACCGAACCCCCGACCATCATGTGGATTGTCCGGGGTTGGCGGGGGGTCAGGACTTATCTTCTGCGCGCCGCCCGGGCGGCGGAACAGGGCGACCTTCCCGGCAAGATCGCGGCGCTGCAAAAGAGCTCCGAGCTTCTGGCGTTCCTCTACAGGCTTACGCCCAGCGGCGGAGATGCGAAGCTCGGCGCCGCGATTGCCGGGGTGTACCGGCAGCTTCACTGCCTGCTCGCGCTTGCCAATGCCGAGAGCGATGCTGCCGTGCTTCGCGAAATCAGCGAGGGGCTCGCTTATCTCGAGAATATCGTTCTGAAGGCCCATGACGCAGCCGGGGCGGGCTCATGACAACGCCGATTTCCCCATCCGTGACGCCATCCGTGGCGGATCGCAGTTCGGGATTGACTGTTTCCGCCGACAGCGGAACTGCGGCTTCCGGGCCGCAAGATTCGGGCGAGGGTCAGGACCGTGTCGAGCTCAGCGAGCAGGCGAGCGCGGCTGAAACCATTCTCGCGGCCGCCAAAGAGCTTGCCTCTGGTGCGGCGGACCCTGCCCTCACCGCGATCAGCCAGGATATCGCCAACGGAACTTATCAACCTTCGTCGACGGCGATTGCCGAGGCGCTGGTTCGATATGAGCGCCGGCTTCTCCAGGGTGGCTAGGAGATGACGGAACAGAAGGCCTTTTCGCGATTGCTGGAAGAGGCGCTGGAGGATGCTCGCGACCTGCACGAAACAATCAAAGTGCTTTCGGATGAGATTCTGACAGGAGAGCCTTCCCGTATCTTCCAGGCGGCCAGCCGCCTGGAAGGGCACGCCGAAAGCGGCCGCGCGGTGCTGGAGCGGCTCATCGCCGTTCTTACCCGCGCGCATCTGCATACACTCGGGTCCGCCTACGAAGCTCTCCGCGCTGCCAGGGGCCGAGAGGCAGATGCCGAGCACATGCGGAGACTCATCTCCGAATATCGCCAGGCGAAGGCCGTCATGCGCGTGGCGACGCGGCATGTGGATAGGGCCATGGCCAGTCTCGGCAGCACCATGCCCAAAGCCGACCTGGCTTCTGCGCGTGAACCGGATGAGAAACGGCCGGGGGCGCTCCTCGCCAAAGCCTGATGTGGGCGGCGAATTTGGCGTATTTCGCCGGCCGGTCTACGGAACTGCGGGACCGGCTTCCAACGATGGCCATCGCGGCTTGATAACCAAAAATTATCCTGTTTCGGCGATGCTCCCGGAACTTCCGGCATATGGTTTTGAATGAAACCGGTGACGTTCCTATGTGCTCAAGCCGTCGATATGTATCAAAAGCATGAACATCGATGGTTCCTGAATTTCTTACCTTCGCCAAAAATATCCTGAATCTTCGTGAGTTGCGGGAAAATTTGCTTGCTGCGAACGTCGCCAACGCTGACACGCCCGGCTACAAGGCGGTTGATATCGACTTCCAGAATGCCCTGTCGGCGGCGATGGATGGTTCCTCGAGCGATCCTTCCCCGCTGTACCTGCAGGATTTTCCGGTCAGCCTCGACGGCAATGACGTATCGCTGACGGCCGAAAAAGTGGAGACCCTGATGAACGACGGCGGAATCTCCAGCGAAGTGACCTATCTCCACCAGGCGACCACGGACCTGATCACCGCGCTTCGTCCCAATCCGAACGGCGTCTGATGGCCCAGAATCCCATTTCCGGCGTGACCGGAATCATCGGCAGCGGTCTGCTCGCGCAGGATCAGAGAATGAGCCTGATCGCCTCGAACATGGCGAATGCGGATTCGATCGCGACCCCGGGAAGCCAGCCTTTTCGGGCGATCGAGCCGGTCTTTGCCGCCTTGCCCCTGCCGGATGTGGAGGATTCGGACATTGAGGATTCGGGCGCGGAGGATGCGGCCGATCCGGAGGATATGGGCGATCCTCCAGACATGGGCGATCCACCGGGGGCCGCCAGTGTCGATGTGATCGCAACGATGCAGTCCAACGCGCCGGCCAGGCTTGTCTATGATCCAAGCAGCCCTGCCGCCAATCAGGCCGGCTATGTCTCGGAGTCCAATGTCTCGGAGGTGCAGCAGATGGTCGATATGATCGACGCCTCTCAGGACTATGAAGCTCAGGTCGCCGTGCTTGATGAGCATGAGCGTACGGACTCCATGATCACCCAAAGTTTCATAGCGTAGATCATGGGGCATAGATCATGGGGCGTAGATCCCGGGACGCAGATCACAGGCAGCCAGGAACATGACGCCGATTTCCTCACCACCGCCGGCCGGAGGCCAGTCCCCCGCAGGATCCGGTCAGTCGGGATCGGGAACGAGCTCGAACACCACCCTGACGGAGCAGGATTTCCTGCAACTTCTCATCGCCCAGCTTCAGGACCAGAATCCGCTTTCGCCGAGCAGCCCCCAAGATCTCGCCAATGAATTCGCGGAGTTTTCCACGGTCAGCGGTGTCACCACCCTCACGACCGAGGTGGGCCAGATCGAGAGTGGCGCTGCGGCAGGCGAGCTTGCGCAGGCCGCAGGGCTGGTCGGGCAAACCATTGCCATTCCCGGCAACACACTGACCCCCTCGTCGTCGGGCACGGCACGGGGTGCCTTCAGTCTTTCCGCGGCGGCGAGCGGGGCCACGGTTTCCATCTTCAACAGCAGCGGCGCCCTGGTCGACACGATCCCGATCCAGAACCCGACTGCCGGCCTCAATGCCTTCACCTGGACAGGCGGGACTCCGGGCCAGACATTCACGTTTTCGGTGACGGCAACCGGGACGAACGGAGCCTCGGTCAAGGCGACGACTTTTTCCGCGGCGCAGGTTCAGTCCATCGATCTTTCGCAGTCTTCACCATCCGTATCGATCGGGGCGGGAGAACCGGAAGTTCCGCTTTCGTCGATCGCCGGCATTCTCGGAGGATAAGTCGCGATGTCTCTTTTCACCGCCTTGTCGGGTCTTCTCGCCGCCCAGGATGGGCTCGACGTCATCAGCAACAATCTGGCCAATGCCAACACGGTCGGGTTCAAATCGGGCTCCGCCCTTTTCAGCGATCTTTTTTCGGGCGCCAGCGCCAATACCCCCGGCGAGGGCGTCACGGAGCAGGAGATCGAGCAGGATTTTGCCCAGGGAACGCAGGAATCGACCGGCAATCCCCTCGATCTGGAGATCCAGGGCAACGGGTTCTTCGTGGTGCAGGATCAGGGACAGAATTCCTTTACCCGCGACGGCGCCTTCCATCTCAGCCCGAGCGGGCAGCTTCAGACGGCGAGCGGCAAGGCGGTGCTCGGCTTCGGGGTCAATGCCGACGGCACCTCGAACGGGATCCTGTCCCCGATCGTCGTGCCGAGCACCAACCAGACGTCGAAGGCGACCTCGGCGATCTCTCTTTCCGCGGCGCTGAACACCGCCGACCCGGTGATCACGACTGCGTTCAACGAGCAAAACACCAAGACATTCGACGAATCGACGTCGGTGACCGCCGTCGACTCACTCGGAAACGCCAATCATGTCCAGCTTTTTTTCGTGCAGAACAAGGCATCCGGAAGCGGCTCGGCGACCAAGCCGAGCACCTGGACGGTTTTCGCGCAACCCGAGAATGCGAATGGCAGCGCGATCGGCTCCGCCACCAACCTGACAACCCTGACCTTCAATGCCGACGGCACGCTTCAGTCGGGCGGATCGGCGACCCTCAACGTGAACTGGAACAATGGCGCCGCCCCTTCGACGATCGCCTTCAATTTCGCCAACACGACCCTGGGCGCCCAGTCTTTTTCCGTCAGCTCGCCGACCAACAACGGCTTCGGGCCGGGGACATTCAGCAGCGCAACGATCAGCGACACCGGCCAAATTCAGGCCAATTTCAGCAATGGCCAGAAGGTGACGGTCGGCAATGTCGCCCTTGCGACCTTCATCAACAATCAAGGACTGATCCCGGAATCACAGAATCTCTTTTCTTCCTCGGAAGATTCCGGGCAGCCTGCGATCAATGCTCCGGGCACAGGCACCAGCGGCACTCTGGTCTCCGGCAGCCTGGAGCAATCCAACGTTCAGACATCGAGCGAGCTGGTGCAGTTGCTCAATTTTCAGCAGGCCTATCAGGCAAACACCAGCGTTCTTCAAGGCGACCAGCAGGATATCCAGAAGCTTCTTCAACTGAACTGAGCCGGGCGAGGCCGTGGCATCCTCTTTGCTGTTCACTGCTATGGCGGGTCTCGAAGCCGCATCGAGCGAGCTCGATACGATTGCGGGGAACGTGAGCAACGCCGATACAATCGGCTATGCCGCGGCAGAGACGGCCGCTCTCGCCCTGCCCTATGCCGGTGGCAATTCCCCTTCGGGGGCGGATGTCACGCCCCTGGATGAGGGGACGGATAGCACGGAGGGCCCGATACAGCGGACCGGCGCGCCCCTCGATCTCGCCGTCAAAGGAGGCTGGCTGCTGGTCCAGACACCGGATGGCGGCGTGGCGCTGACCCGCAATGGCGCGCTGCTGCAGGGGGCCGACGGCACCCTGGTGACGCAAGATGGTGATCCCGTGCTTGACGCAAACGAGCAACCCATCAACCTGCCGCGGCTCAAGGATTTGCAGATCTCCCAGGATGGGACGATTTCCGGGATTCCGGCGGGCAGCGACGTTCAGCAGGCTTCGACCTACGCTACCTTGTTCGTCGCGGCGACGCCGCAGAACGGCCAGCTCGTGCCGCTCGGCGGCACACTCTATCGGCTGCAAAACAACGTTCCGCCGACGCAGGCCATCAATGCGCAGGTCATGCAGGGATATCTCGAAGGGAGCAATGTCGATCCGGTGCAATCCATGGTCGATATGATCTCCGGCACGCGCACCTTTCAGCTCCTTTCCCAGATCGTCGCCGGTTCCGGCGGCGCCGAGCAGTCGCTCAACCAGGTGCTCACCGCAGCTTCGTAACGGAGACCGCGAAGATGCTCGCAGCTTTGGAGACCATCAGCACCGGTCTGGACGCTGTCCAGACGCAGATGGACTCGATCGCAAACAATATTTCGAACGTGAATACCTTCGGATACAAGCAGTCATTGCCGGTATTCGAAAGCCTGCTCTATCAGAATCAGGTTCAGCCTGGGGCGGCATCCAGTGGAAATACGCTCTATCCCTCCGGATTGGATATTGGAACCGGCGTGAAAATTGCCGCCGAAATCCCCGTGCTGACGCAAGGAAACCCGACCCAGACCGGGAACCCTCTCGATCTCGCGATTCAGGGCGCGGGGTATTTCCAGGTTCTCCAGCCTGATGGCCAGATCGCCTACACACGTGATGGCGCCTTTCAGCTCAACCAGAACGGCCAGCTTGTGACCGCCGACGGTTTTCAGGTATTGCCCAACATCACAGTGCCCGCAAACCAGACGGGCATCACGATTGGCACCGACGGAACGATATCAGTAACCACGCCCGCTTCGAACAACGCGGTCGTGATCGGCCAGATACAGCTTGCCAATTTCGTCAATCCGCAGGGGTTGCAGCCGGTCGGCCAGAATCTCTACCTCCCTACCACCTCCAGCGGTCCGGCCATTACCGGAACGCCTCAGACGAATGGCCTCGGTTCCGTCAATCAGGATGCTCTCGAAGACTCCAACACGGATGTGGTGTCTTCGATGGTCGATCTGATTTCCGCCGAGCGCGCCTATCAGTTGGGGACCGACGTGGCCCAGGCCGCCGGCACGGATCTTGGGTTCCTTGCGCAAATGGCAACCAACGGGTGAGGCTTCGCAAACCGGCATTCGGACGGACGCTTCGCCTTGCCGGTCTCATGGTTCTGGCCGGATGCGCGACGGAAGCGCCGGGAAAGGCGTATTTCGTCAAGCCAAGCGGCTTCCCCGTTCAGGCGCCGCCGATCCCGGATGCGACCAACGGAACCGTATTTCCCGCGGATTCCACCGGTTCGCTCTACAGCAACCAGCGTTTTTGGGAGCCGGGCGATATCGTTACCGTCGATGTGACGCTGGCTTCGACCGCGCAAGGCAGCGATGCCGGGGCGCTCAACAAGAACGAATCGCTCAATGCTTCGATCACCCAGTTCATGGGAATCCCCCTGCAATTCGGGCATGCCAATGGCAGCAGCTTCTCTCCTTCCTTCGTCACGAGCAATCAGCAGCAATTCACGGGCACGGGATCGGTTTCCGGATCCAGCACGGTCACGACCAACATCGCCGCGGTGGTCACGAATATCGAACCGAACGGCGTGCTCGAGCTTTCGGGGCGAACCAATGTCAACATTAACGGTAACGTTACTGGAATCGTGGTAACCGGATTTGCGCGCCCGCAGGATATCGGCGCCAACAATACGATCAGCTCCGATCAGCTTGCCCAATCGAACATCCAGTATGTCGGCATTGGTCAACTCAACTCAGCGCATCATGTGCCATGGCTCGAAGGCATTTTCTCGCAATATCTGCCTTTCTGATCGGGATTTTCGGACGGGTCGATCCCGCCTGGGCCGAGCCGCTTCGCGATCTGGTGACGATTGGCGGAGCGCCCGAAAATCAGCTCGTCGGCTATGGGCTTGTCGTCGGCCTGCCCGGCACGGGGGATCAGACCACGCAGGTGCCCTATACGCAACAGGCCATCACCAACATGCTGAGCCATGAAGGAATCACCCTGCCGGCGACGGCGTTCATGCTGCCGAACGACGTCGCGAGCGTGATGGTGATCGCGACTGTCCCGCCTTACACGGAACCGGGCGGCACGATCAACGCCACCGTATCGGCGATCGGCAACGCCACCTCGCTGGCGGGCGGAGTTCTTTTGCCAACGCCTCTCAAGGGCGGCAATGGCCTGATCTATGCCCAGGCCCAGGGGGCGCTTCTCGTCAGCGGCTTTTCGGCGGCGGCCGCCGGCAGCTCCATCAGAAGCAATACCCCGACGGTCGGGCGGTTGCGCGACAGCGCCATTCTTTCCCGTTCCATTCCGACGGCTTCGGAGAGGGATGGGCACATCGCCCTTCTCTTGAGGGATCCGGATTTTGCTGACGCCGCAAACATTGCCACCGCCATCAATCTCAGCATGGGCGCCGGCACTGCCCATGCCATTTCTCCGGGGCTGGTCGACGTCACCAACTATTCACCTGCTTACGGCAATGTTTCCTTCATGGCCAAGATTCTGGCTGTCGATGTCGAGACAGCTCCGCCAATGCCGACCGTTGTCGTGGATGCGCAAAGCGGCACGATCGTCATGGGTGCCGGCGTCGAGCTTGGTCCTGCCGTGGTCAGCCACGGCAATCTGACGGTGCAGATCCAAGCCTATAACGCCGTCAGCCAGCCCGCGCCGTTCAGCAACGGGCAGACAACCGGCGTCACCAATGCGACCATCTCGGCGAGGCCCCAGCTTGCCCATGTTGTCAGCCTGCCGAAGGCCACGACGCTCGCACAAGTGGCCGAGGCGCTCAACGCCATCGGTGCCACGCCCGTGGACCTGGTTGCGATCATCGAGGCGCTGAAGGAGGCGGGAGCGCTCAAGGCGCAACTCAAGGTCATCTGATGCCCGATCTCGTTCCCGCGGCGGCTGCGAACCAGGGTCCTCAAGGCGTGCAGCTCGCGATGTCCGCCGAGCGCCTCCTCGGGATACTTTGGAACACGGCTATCTCCGGCATGCTCAATGGCGCTGTCAGCGACGATTCCCTGGGTGTCGGGGCGGGTCCGCTCAATGACCTCGCGACCGAATCCGTTTCCGGAGCGCTGTTCGGCAAGACGGACTCCTCCGTTGTGAGCCGGATCGTCTCGCAACTCAGCACACATCACGCTGCCGCCGCTGCGGATCAGGCCCGCCAGCCGCAAGCCCCCCTGCTCTCGACGATGGCGAATGTTCTGGGCATGCCTCTCCCGTCGGACGTTCAAGGGACATCCGGCGCTCTCGGTGCCACCATTGCCGGTGCCGTGTCCTTCGCAAAATCGATATGGCCGTATATCGCCCGAAGCGCGCGGTCGCTCCAAATATCACCGGTTGCCTTGCTGGCCCAGTCGGCCCTGGAAACCGGTTGGGGGAGCGCGGCCCCGGGCAACAACATCTTTGGTATCAAGGGGCATGGCAATCTCCCCGCAACGAGAGATGCCACCACCGAGGAAGAGAACGGAAGCGCGGTTTCCTCGATCGCGAATTTTGCCGCCTATCCTTCGGTTGCCCAGTCAGCCGCCGACTATACCAAGCTTGTCATGACGCGCTTTCACAGCGCCATCGGGTCTTCCAGCATTTCCCAGTTCGCCGCAGCCCTGCAAGACAATGGCTACGCGACGGACAGTTCCTATGCGAGCAAAATCGTCGAAATTGCCCACTCTCCCTTCATGGAGGATGTGCTGCGGGCGCTCGGAATCGAGGAGACGGTGCAATGAGCAGCCTGGCCGCGGCGATCAACGCCGCGCTGAGCGGAATCGAGGCGTTTGAGGAAGCCATCCAGACCGTCAGCACCAATATCAGCAACGAAACGACGCCGGGATATGCGCTGCGGACGGTGGAAACGGAGATCAGCGCCGCCGATGCGAGTGGTGCCGGCAGCGGTGTGATCGACCCGGCGATCGTTCAACGCGCGGCGGATGGTTTTGCGGCCGCCAGGCTGAACAATGCGACTTCAGCAAATGAAAGCGCCCAGACATTGTCCGCAGCGCTTTCGGCCATCGACCAGGCATTGCAGGGAAGCGGCGATATCAACAAGGCGGCGAGCGCCTTCTTTTCCGACCTTTCGACGCTGGCCTCCGAACCCACGAACTCCACCCAGGCAGCGACGGTCCTGGCAGATGCGGGGAATCTGGTCAACGCGTTCCACGCCGCGGCGAAGAACCTGACCAGCCAATCCTCCGGAATCACTCAATCTCTTCAGCAGGAAGTTGCCAGCGCCAACCAGCTTCTTTCCCAACTCGCGACCATTAACAAAGAGTTGCAGACGGCCCCGAATGACAATTCCCTGCTCGATGAGCAGCAGGCGGCGCTCAACTCGTTATCAGGACTGATTGGAATCCAGACGGTGCCCCTGCAAAACGGTGCCGTCGAGGTGACCGTCAATGGCACCGTGCTTCTCGATCAAAGCGGCGCACAAAATCTTTCTCTTGCTCAGCCGACGCCGACGGATGCTCCGGAAATTGCGGTCGGTCCGTCCAAGGTGCCTCTCAATGGCGGCAATGCGTCAGGATCGATCGGAGGAAATATCTCGGCTTTTCAGGACATAGAGAATGTTCTCGACTCCATCGACTTCTTCGCCGGAACGTTCGCGAGCAGCGTCAACCAGGTGCAGGCCGAGGGATTGACCGGCAGCGGGAGCCAGGGGTCTCCTCTCTTCACGGTTCCGCCGCCGCAGGTCGTCGCCGGCAAGACGAATACAGGATCGGCGACGCTGACGGTGAACGTCACCAATGCGGCGGCGCTTCCCAGCAACGGCGAAGGATATATTCTCAGTTTCGGATCGTCCGGCTGGACCGCGACGGTTCCCGGAACGACACAAAGTTTTTCGCTCGGCAACGGCCCCACGCTTTCGCCGCCCGGTCTCACGATCACGGTGAATGGAAATGCTGCATCCGGGGACACGTTTCTCGTCAACCCGAGCCCCGGCGCGGCAGCTTCGATTTCCCTGGCCAGCACGTCGCCGTCTGTCCTGGCCATCGCCGATCCCTATGTGGCGACCGCCGGCAAGGTTTCTGCCAGCGGCGCGGTGACGAACAACAATGCCGGGTCCGAGAAGGAAGCTTCCGGCACGGTGACATCCAAGCCTGCGAACGATGCCACGATCATCCCCGCGGCCAATTTCGGCCAGGCTTTGACCCTGACCTTCACCAGCCCGACCGCCTACACCATCACAAACGCATCAGGCGCGACGGTTGCTTCCGGAACCTGGTCCAAGGGGACCGAAATCGCTTTCACCTACCCTTCGTCAAGCCCGGCCGCCGGACAATTCTTCGAAATTTCCTTAAGCGGCAGCGCGGCCAAAGGCGATGTGGTCAGTCTAAACCAAGGTGGGGCCAGCAACGGCTCCAACGCCCAGCGCCTGGCCAATCTCTTCCAGGGGAGTTCGGGGAGCGCCAACAGCTCTCTCAAATCCGCCATCCTTTCGATTGTCGGCGATGCCGGCTCAAACGCCTCCGCGGCAAAAATGCTCGCCGGGAACACGCAAAACAACCTTACCTCCGCACAGCAAAACCTCTCTGCCATAGCCGGCGTCGATACGAACAGCCAGGCGGTCGTCCTTACCCAATATCAACAGGCCTTCCAGGCCGCATCCCAGGTGATTTCGATCGCCAACCAGATGTTCCAAGATCTGGTATCGGCAATTTCGTGACATCAGCCTGGATGACCAAC
>JASHVY010000218.1 GCA_030044345.1 Acetobacteraceae bacterium
GCCAAGGATGGCGCGAAGATGGTGACGGCCGTCGCGACGGTTGCGGTGCCAAAAATCACCGTGATCATCGGCGGCAGCTTCGGGGCCGGCAATTACGCGATGTGCGGGCGCGCCTATGCGCCGCGCTTTCTCTGGATGTGGCCGAATGCCCGCATCTCGGTGATGGGCGGAGAGCAGGCGGCGAACGTGCTGGCCGGTATCCGCCGCGATGCGCTGGCGGCGCGGGGAGAGGATTGGTCCGAAGAAGAGGAGGCGGCGTTCAAGGCGCCGATCCGCGCGCAATACGAGACCCAGGGCAATCCTTATTACGCCTCGGCGCGGCTTTGGGATGACGGGATCATCGATCCCGCCGAGACGCGGCGCGTGCTCGCGCTTTCGCTCTCGGCGAGCCTCAATGCGCCGATCGGCCCCACAAATTTCGGCCTCTTCCGGATGTAGCCGGGCGTGTTCCAAAAGATCCTCATCGCCAATCGCGGCGAGATCGCCTGCCGCGTGATCGCAACCGCTCGGCGGCTCGGCATCGCGAGTGTCGCGATCCATTCCGAAGCGGACAAAGAGGCGCTTCATGTCGCGCGCGCCGACGAAGCCTGGCCGGTCGGGCCCGCGCCGGCGCGGGAGAGCTATCTCGCGATCGAGAAGATCATCGCTGTTGCGAAACGCGCCGGAGCCGAGGCGATCCATCCCGGCTATGGCTTCCTTGCCGAGAACGCGGGCTTCGCGGAGGCTTGCGCCGAGGCCGGGATCGTCTTCATCGGCCCGCCGCCGGGCGCCATCCGGGCGATGGGATCCAAGGCTTCCGCGAAAGCGCTGATGGAGCGCGCCGGCGTGCCACTCGTGCCGGGCTATCACGGGGCGGCGCAGGATTTCGCGACATTGCGCGAAGCCGTGGAACGGGTCGGCTATCCGGCGCTGGTCAAGGCCTCGGCGGGCGGCGGCGGCAAGGGAATGCGCATCGTCACGCGCGCGGAGGAGATCGAGGACGCAATTGCGGGGGCGCGCGGCGAGGCGCGTTCCGCCTTTGGCGATGACCATCTGCTGATCGAGAAATATCTCCTCGCGCCGCGCCATATCGAGATCCAGATCTTCGCCGACGCGTACGGCCATATCGTCTCGCTCTTCGAGCGCGATTGCTCGATCCAGAGGCGATATCAGAAAGTGATCGAGGAAGCCCCGGCTCCAGGTATGACGGCCCCGGGCATGACGACCCCGGGCATGACGGAGGTGCTACGGCAGGCGATGGGCGAAGCCGCGTGCCGGGTGGCGCGCGCGGTGGGATATGTCGGCGCCGGCACGGTGGAGTTCATCGCCGAGGGCGAAGATTTCTACTTCATGGAGATGAATACGCGCTTGCAGGTCGAGCATCCGGTGACGGAGATGATCACGGGGCTCGACCTCGTCGAATGGCAGCTCCGCGTGGCCGCCGGCGAGACATTGCCGCTCGCCGCCGATCAGCTTTCCATTTGCGGCCATGCGATCGAGGCGCGGATCTATGCCGAGGATCCGGCGCAGGATTTCCGCCCTTCAATTGGCACGCTCGTTCATCTGAGGGAGCCGCGCACAGGTTCGCAGGTGCGCATCGATGCCGGCGTGCGGCAAGGCGATGCGATCACGCCCTATTACGATCCGATGATCGCGAAGCTCATCGTGCATGGGAAGGATCGCGGCGAGGCGGTGAGGCTGCTTGCGGCGGCGCTTGCGCAGTACGAAATCGTCGGGGTCGAGACGAATCTCGGTCTTCTGCGCGCGATCGCCGCGCATCCGGATTTTGCGTGCGGGAAGCTCGATACGGGCTTCATCACCCGCCATGCCGAAGCACTGCTCACCCCGCAAGTCGGGGGCGAAGACGATCCCGTGCTCCGGGCCGCGGCTGCGCTCGCCCTGTTCGCCGATATACGGGCGGAAACGGCGGCTGGGGCGGCCTCTTCCTCCGATCCTTTCTCGCCCTGGGCCATTGCCGATGCCTGGCGGATGAACGGAGAGGGGTATCAGGATCTCATCCTGCGCCATGAGGACCGGACCGAGACGCTTCGCATTCATCCCGAAAGGAACGGTGCCTGCCGGCTCGATCTGGCTGGTGGCCCTGTCCGCGCCGAGGCGTGGGAAGAAGCCGAGAGCGGCATGGCGCTCCGCCTCGATGGCGTGCTGCACCGGCTTCGCGTGGTGCGGCATGCGGGCGCGCTTATCGTCATCCGCAACGGGCGCAATCATGTCTTTCGGATCGTCGATCCGCTCGCGCCGCCGGCGGGTGAGGAGGCGGGAAGCGAGAGGCTCGAGCGTGATGACCGGAGGCGGGATCGCCGGAGGTCTGAATCACGCGGGAAAACAATGACCGAGGGTGGGATAGGGGAGCGCGAGCGATCCCGTCCCGCCCTCGTGGCACCCATCCCCGCCCGTGTCGCGCGCGTGCTGGTGCGCGTGGGCGCCCAGGTGCGCAAGGGCGAGGCGCTGATCGTGCTCGAGGCGATGAAGACGGAGATGACGCTCGTCGCGCCCTTCGACGGTGAGATCGTTTCGCTGCCCTATGGCGTGGACGCGATGGTGGAGGAGGGGGCGGAGCTCGTTCTCTTCGCGGCCGGCGAGGCCGCCCAAATCAGCCGCGCTTAACCCGGTTATCGGTTAATAAGCGCCGCCGGTGGGTCCTCCGCTCTGGATGAGGCCGCCGCCTCCGCCGGTACCGCCGGTCGGGGAGTAGCGGCCGATCGAGCCGAGAAGCTGCTGGAAGAACGAGGCATTGCCGCCCGGCGAGGGGGTCGTGCCGCCGGCCATGCTGATTGCAACCGTGTCCTTCCTGTTGAGATGCTCCACCTTCTCGAGCACACCCTGGTCGTTGAAGGTGAGGACCACGACGTCATTGTTGACCACCGCCGGGTAGCGCCCGATTCGCGCCTGCGTCACCTGGCCCATATAGGCCCAGCGGTTATTGTCGAAGAGGCCCTGGTTGGTCGGGTCGCCAAGCAGCGCCCGTGCATCCGCTTCGGTGGTGGTGCCGGGCACGAGCTGGCGAAGCTGGTCTTCCGTCACGTTCTGGCCGCGATATTGCAACGGCGCGCTGAAGAGCCCGCAGCCTCCCAATCCCAAGGCGAGAGCGAGCACCAGCCCGATCGGAAGCACGGAGGCTGCCGACCCCCGCTTCCGGGCGAATTGGCACGGCATGCGGTGTGGGCCGAAAACAGGGACGGCAGGAAGGCGCAGGACGGGCAAGCTCCCCGATGAGAGCCGTGCCGGTTGACCCCGGCAACGGGCACGCTATGTGCGCGGGTTCCGGTGTCACGGTCGCGGACGGAAGTCAACCATTCGCATCCGGCATCGGCATTCGATGTTGGCGGGGGGAGGGACGGTGTTCGGTTTCCGGCGGCGGCGCTTCGAGCGGGTGGGCTTCGTCCTCTACGGCCGCGCCGTCACGGCGGCGCGGGTGCCTTCTCTCTATCGCGATCTTGGCGTGCCGGACACGCTCGATGGCCGTTTCGACCTCGTCGGCCTTTATGTCTTTCTTCTGGTGCGTCGGCTGGAAGTCGAGCCGCCGGCCGGCCATCATCTCGCCCAGGCGGTGTTCGATGCCATGTTCAGCGACATGGATGTGACGTTGCGCGAGCTCGGGGTCGGCGATCTTTCGGTCGGCAAGCGGGTCAAGGCCATGTGGGAGGCCTTCCACGGCCGCGCGCGCGCTTATGAGGCGGCGCTCTCCGCCCCCGTCGGATCGCCCGTCGGATCGCCTGTCGAACGGGGCGAAGACGACCCGCTCGCGGAGGCGCTCGCCCGCAATGTCTGGCGCGGCAAGCCTGCCCCCGGCGGGCCGGCGGTGCTTGCGCGCCTCGTCCGCGCCGAGGACCGGCATCTCGCTTCCCAGCCGCTTGCCGAACTTGCCGGTGGTTCGGTCGCCTTCCTCTCGCCGCAAGAGGCCGTCCCGTGACGCCCGAGCTTTCCCGGCCGCTCGCCGTGGCCGACATCCCGCCGAGCGGGTGGATGGTGCGCGTCGAGGCGAATGAGGCGGAGCGTGCTGCCCTGGCAAGGCGCTTGCGTCTGCCGGCGGTGGAAGCGCTCGCCTGCGACTTCACCCTGCGGCGGGAAACCGGCGGCGTCATCGCCGCCACCGGCGATCTCGCGGCCCGGGTGGTTCAGGTCTGCGTCGTCACGGACGAGGAATTCTCTGCCCCGGTGGAGGAGCATTTTTCCGTCCGCTTCGTCCCGGCCGGGAAGGAAAGCGAGGCCTTCGATCCCGATGCGCCGGACGAGATCCCCTATGGAGGGGGCACGCTCGATCTCGGCGAGGCCGCCGCGGAGCAGTTGGCCCTCGCGCTCGATCCATGGCCTCGCAAGCCTGGGGCCTCGCAAGCCTGGACCCCTTAAGCCGGAGCCGGGTGAAGCGGGCGGGGCATGATCTCTGTCTTCCTTGTCGCTTCCCTTGGGGCCTCCCTTCGCGCCTCCCTGGGGTGGCTCTCTTGCGGGCATGCGGACCCTCTGTTAGATCGAACCGTGATCGCTTGAGGCCCGGAGGCGGCGAAAGGTAAGGCAGCGACTGGTGAGGCGGCGGCCGGTGCGAAGGTCGCGGCCTTCCGTCTGTGTTCATTGCAAGACGAAGCGCGGCATGGGCCGGTGGTCACGATCCTCGTTATTGACTCTCTGTTCGCCCGCTTGCAGAGGGTGGACAAGCGCGAAAGGGCTTTCCCATGGCCGTTCCCAAGAAGAAGACTTCGCCCTCGCGGCGGGGCATGCGACGCAGCCACGAAGCGCTGCGGAGCGCGGCCTATGGCGAGTGCCCGAATTGCGGCGAGCTCAAGCGCCCGCACCATGTCTGCAGCCATTGCGGCTATTATGACGGGCGGGAGGTGGCCCCGGTGGCCGACAAGGCGCTGAAGGGTGTCGTTCGCGTCTAGTGCCCGATCGCAGAGAGAAGTGACTCGCGAAGCGAGCACTTTTTGCCGCGTGAATCGGGCCCTTGGACAAAGAGCTCTGGGCCGGCTTTCCAT
>JASHVY010000219.1 GCA_030044345.1 Acetobacteraceae bacterium
ACGAGCCCGGCGACCGCGCGCGCATTCTCCTCTTCCGAGGGGCATTGCACGGCCTGGTCCGCGTACCAGAAATCCATGCCGATCATGTCGTATTCGATGAAGGCCCCGCGCGCGGCAAGCGCCTCCTGGTACGCCGGATCATCGTGCGAAGGGTTCATATGGCAGAGGACCGTGCGACGCGGATCCGCGCCTTCCTCCTCGACGATGTCGAGCACCCGCCCGCCATGCCGCACCCAGCCCGGCAGGTGCACCATCAGCGGCAGGCGCGTGGCACGCTGGGCGCGCGCCGCCCCGCGCAAGGATTTCCGTTCGGCCGGCGTGAAATCGGCGGAGACGCCGATCTCGCCGATCAGGCCGATGCGCACGCCCGTGCCGTTCACCCCTTCGCTCGCATCCCGCACGATCTCGGCGGCAATGTCGTCCTCGCTCATCGCGGCGAGCGAAGGCGGATGAGAGGCTTCGAGATAGTAGCCGCCGCCCATGATGATGTTGAGGCCGGTGGCGCGGGCGATCCGCGCCAGCGCCCCGGGGTTGCGGCCGATGCCGTGGCAGGTCGGATCGACCACGGTGCGGCAGCCCTCGTCCGCCGCCAGCGCAAGCTCGGCGGCAGCCAGGCGCTCGTCATCCAGCGCGAGATTGTCGAGATTGACGAAGGGATCCATGCGCAGCTCGCCCAGGATGCCCGGATTGACGGGCTCGCAGGCGAACCGATGGCGCGCCTTCTCCTTCGGCGGATTCCACCAGCAGCGGCAATCGTTCAGCACATGCTCGTGCATCAGGGTCACGCCGAGCGCATCGGCGGGCACGGGCCCGAGCACGGTGATCGCCTGGCCCGCCGTCATTGCCGCCGGCCCGGGCCCGCAAGGCGGGCGAAGACGCGGGCATTGAGCCAGACCGCGCCGAGGATGATCGCGCCCGTCGCGATCTCGGTGAAGAAGGGCGAGACATGCATGAGGATGAGCCCGTTGCCGATCATCGCGATGGTGAGCGTGCCGAGCACCGTGCCGACGATCGTGCCGGTGCCGCCGAAAAGCGAGGTGCCGCCGAGGACGACGGCGGCGATCACCTCCAGCTCGAAGCCCACCGCCGCGTTCGAGGAGCCGGAGCCGAGGCGGGCGGCGGTGATCAGGCCGGCCAGCGCGGCCGCGATCCCGCTCAGCACGAAGACCGACGCGGCGATGCGCCGGGCCGGAATGCCGGCGCGGCGCGCCGCTTCGAGATTGGCCCCGACCGCGGTCACATGCCGGCCATAGGTCGTGCCGTCAAGGACGACGAAGCCCACGAAGGCGGTCGCGAGCGCCAGCAGCGCCGGCACGGGCAAAGGGCCGAGCGAGCCGCGGCCGAGCACGTCGAACCAGCTTCCGGGCGCGATCGGGATCGAATAGCCGCGGGTGAGCAGCAGCGCGAAACCCCTGAGGCCGGTGAGGAAGGCGAGTGTCACGATGAAGGAAGGAATGCCCTGATAGGCGGAGAACCATCCCTGCACCCCCCCGACGATCGCGCCCACCCCCAGCATCAGGATGACGACCAGCGGCCAGGCGAGGCCCGCCTGCAAGGCGATCGCGGCAAGCGCGTTCACCAGCGCCACGGTCGAGCCCACCGAAAGATCGATCCCGCCGGTGGTGATGACGAAGGTCATGGCGATGGCGACGATGAGGAGCGGCGCGGACTGGCGGAAGAGATTGAGCATATTGCCGCCGCTCAGGAAGTACGGGCTGCCCCAGGCGAAGAAGATGAGGCAGATCACCGCGAAGCCGGCGATCGAGAGAACGGGGGCATAGCGGATGAGGAAATCGGCGCGGCGCGAGCCGGCCGGACGGGCGCTTGCGTTCATGCCCCGCCGCTGCCCACGATGAGGGAGACCAGATCCTCGAGGCTCGTCTCCCCGATCCGGCGCTCGGCCACCTTGAGCCCCTCGTACATCACCGCGATCCGGTCGCAGACCCGGAAAAGGTCTTGCAGGCGGTGGGTGATGAGGACCACCGCAACGCCACGCGCCTTGACGTGGCGGATGAGGGTGAGCACGGCCTCGACCTCGGCGACGGCGAGCGCCGAGGTCGGCTCGTCCATGATCAGCACGAGCGGATCGAAGGAAGCGGCCCGCGCGATCGCGATCGACTGGCGCTGGCCGCCGGAGAGGCTGCCCACCGTCGCGGTGAGGTTGGGGATGCGGATCTGCAAACCCGCCAGCATTTCACGGGCCGCATCGATCATGGCCCGCTTGCGGAGGAAACCGCTTCTGGCGATCTCGCGGCCGAGGAAGAGATTGCCCGCAACGTCGATCGTGTCGCAGAGGCTCAAATCCTGAAAGACCATCTCGATCCGCCGCGCGCGCGCTGCCGCCGGATCGGGGAAGCGCACATCCTCCCCCGCGACGATGATGCTTCCGCGATCGGGCTCATGGACGCCGGCGAGGATCTTCGTCAGGGTCGATTTGCCCGCCGCATTGTCGCCGACGAGGCCCAGGCACTCGCCGGCGAAGAGGTCGAGATCGACACCGCGCAGCGCGGCGATCGAGCCGAATGTCTTCTCGATCCCGCGCAGCGCGACCAGCGGTTCAGCCGTCACGAGAACATCTTGCGGTACGGCCCGACATTGTCCTTGGTGACGATCGTGAGCTTGGTGTTGATGCGCGCGGCCACGCTCTTGCCCGCGGTGATCGAGACCAGCGCATCCACCGCCGCCGCCCCGAGCAGCACCGGGTCCTGCTGGACCACGGCGATGACGAAGCCGGCATCGATGCCGGCGATGGCCTGGGCCGAGAGATCCCAGCCCACGATCTTTATGTTCTTCGTGCGGCCTTCGCTCTGCACCGCCGCGATCGCGCCGATCAGCGCCGGCTCGCCGGTGGCATAGATCGAGGAGAGCTCCGGGTTGCCGGTGAGCAGCGTCTCGGAGACGCTCATCGCATTGTCCTGGATGTTGCGCCCGTCCACCACCTGGGCAAGCGCGATGCCGGGATCGGCCTTGATCGCGTCCTGGAAGCCTTTCTGGCGCAGATTCTGAATGAAGGAATTGAGCGCGCCGACGATGCCGAGGCTCGTCTTGCCGCCCATCTCCTTCTGCACGTAGTCGAGAAAATATTTGCCGATGACACCGCCGCCGCCTTCATTGTCAACGCCGATCTGCGATTTCTGCGGCCCGGCGGGAAGGATGGCATCGACCGCGACCACCGGGATCCCGGCGGCGGAGGCTTTCTGCACCGCCGGCATGATTCCGTTCACGTCGATCGCATCGACGATGATGCCCTGCACCTTCTGCTCGATATAGTCGTCGATCGCGTTGTTCTGCGCCGTCGGGTCATTGTTCGGATTGTAGATGACGAGATTGACGCCGGCCTTGCCCGCGGCCTTCTGCGCCCCGTCATTGAGCTGATTGAAGAAGAGCGCCTGCTCGTTGATCGTGACCAGGGCGAAGGTCGGGGCGGCGGCATGTGCGGCGCGGCCGACGAAAGGGGCTGCGAGCGCGCCGGTGGCGAGCCCTTCCAGCATGGTGCGACGCGTGAAGCGGATCATGGTTTCGTCTCCCTGTGTTCTGTTGAAGGCACGGCTAGATGAGGCACGGCTAAATCAGGCGCGGGGGGCCGGCGACCGAGCCCCGTTCGACGAGCCGAACGGATAGCCGCTCGCATGGCGGGGGATCGTCGGGAACAGCGTTTAGAAGAGCGACGGCGCGCTCGCCGATCGCATCGACCGGCTGGCGGATGGCGCTCACCGGAGGATCGAGCAGATGGAGCGGGCCGACATCGTCGAAGCCGACGATGGACATATCGTCCGGGACCCGCACGCGAGCCTCGCGCAGCACCGGGAGAAGGCCGAGCACGAGCTCGTCGCTGCCGGCGAAAATCGCGCTCGGGCGCGGCTCCCCCGCAAGCAAGGCGGCGCCGACGCGGGCCCCTTCGGCGAGCGTGTAGGGGCCGAAGCTTTCCCAGATCACTGCGGCGTCCGGCTTCGCGGCAAGCGCGCGATCGAGGCCGGCGCGCCTCTCATGCGTGCTCATCAGGCCGCGCGGGCCGCCGACGAAGGCGATGCGGCGATGGCCCGCCGCCAGCAGGTGCCGGCCGGCCAGGAAGCCGCCCTCTTCGTTGTCGCAGAAGACCTTGGGCACGATCGCGCCCGGCACGTCCTCATCGATCAGGATGGCGCCCGGCGTGGCGTTGAGGGCCCGGCGGAGCGTGCCGTCATCGGGATGATTGGTGACGAAGATCAGCCCGTCCACGTGATTGCGGCGCATCCGCTCGATATATTCGAGCTCGCGGCCAGGGCGGTTGAGCGTGGCCGAAAGCACGAGGCCGAGGCCCGCGCGGTCGGCGGCCGCCTCGATCGCGGCGGCGAGCCTGGCAAAGAACGGATTGGCGATATCCGGCAGCACCAGGCCGATGGTTTCCGAACGGCCAAGGATCAGGCGTCTTGCATGCGGGTTGGGCCGGTAATCGAGACGGCGGACGGCGCGGTCGATCCGCTCGGCGGTCTCCCGCGGCAGATTGAGCGAGCCGTTCAGATAGCGCGAGACCGCTGCGGGCGAGACCTCGGCAGCGGCGGCGACATCGCGGATGCGGGCGCCATTGGGACGAGAAGCCATCGAAATCCGGGTGAGTGAGCAGGCTTAGTAAACGCTTTTACAAGCATAACAGACATGCGCATAAGACTGTCAACAGGAAAACGGACCACGATGCGATTTCGCCGGAAGCCGCGCGGGCAAGCCGGCGGGGCTGTCATGTGGCGCTGCCACGTTGTGATGAAGATGCTGCCGAACGCTCAGAGCGTGATGACCGAAGGTGGAATCACCGTTCCATCACCTTCCCCAATATCGCGCGCGCCGAGCTCACCACCGACGATTTCGGAATCGCTTCCTGAACTCACCCCCCTCCCCCAGCGCTCGTACATCCGCCAAGGCCATTTCATTACAAAATCACAACAAACAGGAAAGAAGCGGAAAATCCGGCCTCGCGCGGCCGCCGGAGCGCATCTCGATCTGAATGACTTCGGAAATTCCTGTTGGGAGAAATTCGCAAATCTCCGATCGAGTGATTTACGATGTGTGCCGGTGAAGGATATCGGTGCACATGATCAACCGATGTCCGGCGGCTTCGTCTCCCACCCTGCATGGAAATCATCATGAGCTTGGGGCTTCCTTATGGACTCCTTTCGCAGTCACACACTTCGTGGTCACACACCTTCATGGTCACACGGGGGGGCAAGCCCATCCGCCCGAAGATCCCGGCCTGCTGCCCAAATTCTGTGCTTGCGGCGCGTTTCCCGGCTTTGCAGGCGGGATAAACCTGTCGAACGCTTCTTTTCCCCTTCCAGGGTCTGGCGTTGCCGCCCAGGCTGGCTATAGTCGGCTGGCTATAGTCCGCTGGCTACAGTCGCAGGGTTATCAAGGCCGGGGTCATCGAGGCCAGAGACATCAAGGCCAGAGACATCAGGGCCAGAGACATCAGGGCCAGAGACATCAGGGTTTGTGCTGCGCGGCAAGCCGAAAAGCGCCAGCACATCAAGTGACGAGGGTTGGAAGGGAACGAGCCAATGCCGAGAAAGATTCGCACGCCTGATTGGACGCTCCGGCCAATTCCCTTTGGGCGGCCTTCACGGCGCCAGGTTCTGGCCGGAGCCGCGGGGCTGGCGGGACTCGCCACGGTTCCCGCCACCGTCCGGGCGGCTGGCGAGCCGATCAAGATCGGCATCATCGCCGAGACCTCCACCCTGCCGGGCGCGGCAATTCCCAAGGGCGCAGAGATCGCCGCGGACGCGATCAATGCCTCGGGCGGCGTTGGCGGACGACCGATCCAGCTCGTCGTCTATGATGACCATGTCTCTGCCGTCGAAGGGGTGCGGGCCTTCCAGCGTCTCGCCACGCAGGACAAGGTGGTGGCGGTGCTCGCGAGCTTCATCAGCGAGGTGGCGCTGGCGATCGAGCCCTGGTCGGCGCGGCTGAAGATGCCCTTCATCACACCCGGCGCTGCCAGCAACGATATTTCGAAGCGCGTGCACGATGATTATGC
>JASHVY010000220.1 GCA_030044345.1 Acetobacteraceae bacterium
ATGTCCACAATCCCGCTGATGCGGCCTTCCACAGGGGCAGTGCCGAGGATCATGTATGCCTGGACTCCCGTGTAGCCGAATTTCTTCAGGTATTCGATTGCGTTCAGGCACGCCCTGCGATAAGCGATGTGCGCATCCAGATAATGCTGCGCGCCGGTGTGCTCATCGACCGAGATCCCCTCGAAGATGAGGTAATCGGATGCAAAGTCTGGTTGGACTGGACTCGGTTTGAAAACCGGGTTGGTGATTCCATACTTTGCGACACCTCCCTTGATGATGCCAACTCCGATGTCGATCCAGCCTGCCATCTCGATCGCGCCACAGAATGTGATCTCACCATCGCCCTGAGACCAGTGAATGTCGCCCATCGAAAGGCCGGCATTCTTGACATAGACAGGGAAGTAAACGCGGGACCCACGAGAGAGATTCTTGATGTCGCAGTTGCCGCCATGCTCGCGTGGGGGCACTGTGCGCCAAGCTTCCCTGGCTGCCGCTGCTGCCTGGGAACCGGACATCTGTCCCATCAGGGCGAAGTCTGCGGTGGGCGGTGCAGCAAGTGGCGGCACGCGGTTTGGATTGGTTGCGATGAGGGCAGCCTCGCGACGATTGGCCTCATCAAGCAGTTTACGATCGGGTAGGCATCCGATCAGACCAGGATGCACCATGCCAGGGTAGCGAACTCCGGGGACGTGCCTGGAGGTGGCATAGATCCCGCTTATATCCCAGCATGATTTGCGCGCATCGGGGAAATGCTCGGTTAGGAATCCGCCGCCGTTCTGCTTTGCAAAGATTCCGTTAAAGCCCCATTCCGAGCTTGGGAGTGGTCCGATATCCAGGAGATCGACGACAAGCAAATCGCCCGGCTCTGCGCCCTCAATTCCAAATGGACCACTCAGGTAGTGAACGCGCAGAAGATTGACGTCGCGCACATCATTGGCACTGTCGTTGTTGCCGATCTGTCCGCCTGTCCAATCGTAGCATTCGACGCGAAATGTGTCGCCAGGCTTGAACGTGGCGACGATCGGAATATCCGGATGCCACCGATTATGGGTTTTTATTTGCTGTTGTTCGGGGGCCTTATTGACGTCGATGGTGAACACGGTTTTGGTCACGGCGTTTCTCCCTGAAAATAGCCGGCTCTCCCGTTGAGGAAGGTGCCCCACGAAGGGCAGTCGCAAGATTGTGGGCGATAAACCAGACGGTTACCGCGGGCTAAAGCTAGCCGCACTCCGGCACCCGATTTGTAAAGTTTTGTAGGCGCCCCAGGTGGGCTCCCCTCTACTGCCGGAGGATCGACTTGATCATATCGGGCTGGGATATATTGGTTTTTTTGGCAACGTTTTCTCTGTGATCAGAGCTTGAGGCAGCGAACATTGTATGCCTGCTCATCATGATCCCTAGGCGGGCGAGCAGTCTCCGAGCCGCCTTCCTTCCGGCGCCGCGGCTCATCACCGTCAGGATTTCGATGGCGGCATTCGGTCTGATGCGCGGAGGGCGGGGCGAGACCCGACAGCCGCCCGGCGAAGATCGAGCGATTGTAGGGTAACGCGCGACATCGCCACTTCCTGGCCCTAGATCAATATGGCTTCTGGTGGATCGGGGCACCCCGCGAACGTGTTCGCGGGGACCCCGGCGCGAAGCGATCCGCCAAAGCCCAAGGGGAAGACATGAAATTGATCGAGAAAACAAACCTGTAGCGCGATGACCTAAAATCATCGCGCTATAGTACCAGCTTTCATGGAAAGCTGGTACATAGCTCTTTGTCCAAGCGCCCGATTCACGCGGTGAAAAGTGCTCGCTCCACGAGCAACTTCTCTCTGCGATCGGGCACGGGAGCAGATCGCGATGAGCCGGAATCGGATGCTTTTCTGTGCCATAGCTGGCACTCAACGCCACACCGGCGCTCCATCGCAACCGCCACCAGGACTGCGGATGATTCCCCTTATAAATGCTGCGCGACAGGACCAAAATGGAGCATGGCCTTATTCATAAGGTTACCCATCTGCCCCCGTCTTCGGAAGACCGTTTCGCCGCCTCGATGAAAGCAACGCCGGCAACGCCATCTTCGATGCCGGGAAATAGGGTCGCCTCGTCGGCTTCGCCCCGGATGGCAGCGGCAACCTCGGAATAGATTGTTGCAAACGCCTCCAGATAGCCTTCCGGATGCCCCGCGGGAATCCGAGTCACCCGCTGTCCGGCAGGACCGATCGCGTTCGACGCACGCGTCACGGACTCAGGGGGTCTGCCAAAAAGCGTAAGGCGCAGCATATTCGGCTGTTCCTGCTGCCACTCGATTCCACCTTTGCTCCCGTAGACGCGAAGTTTGAGACTGTTCTCGTTGCCGGGTGCAACCTGGCTGGCCCATAACATCCCCCGGGCGCCGGACGCATAGCGCAGCATCACATGGACATTGTCGTCGAGCCTGCGGCCGGTGACAAAGGTGGCAAGATCGGCTGCAAGCTCGGTCGGCTGCATGCCGGTAACAAACCCTGCGAGCTGATAGGCATGCGTACCGATATCGCCAAGGCAGCCACCCGGACCCGCCTGGCCGGGATCGGTACGCCACATAGCCTGCTTATGCCCCGTGCCCTCCAGTGGTTCTGTCAGCCAATCCTGGGGATACTCCACCTGAACCACACGAATTTCGCCAAGCGCTCCATCGCCCACCAGGGCACGGGCGTGACGTACCAGCGGATAGCCGGTGTAATTGTAGGTAACAGCGAAGATACGCCGCTTGGCTGCCGCAAGTTGTTGAAGCTCCCGCGCCTCGGCGAGATTCATGGCAAGCGGCTTGTCACAGATAATGTGGGCTCCGGCCTCGAGGAAGGCCGTCGCTGCCGGCGCATGCATATAGTTTGGTGTAACGATCGCCACCGCCTCGATTCCGTCCGCCCGCGCTGCTTCAGCACGTGCCATTTCGGCAAAGCTCTCATAGCTGCGCTCTGGAGCAAGCCCGAGTGCCGCGCCGGAGCGACGCGCCTTCTCCGCGGTTGCGGAAAGAGCCCCGGCAACGAGCGCATAATGTCCGTCGAGCCGGGCGGCCATGCGGTGCACGGCACCAATGAATGCGCCTTCACCGCCACCGACCATTCCAAGCCGGATCGGCCTCAGGCTCCCATGAGCGCGGCCCCCCTCGATACTCATGGCACCGGCTTCGCATCAGCAAGGCCGAGAACGCGCGAGAGTTGCGCGGGGTCGGCCGCACCGGCGGCAAAGTCCTCGAAGGAACGCTCGGTCACGCGGATCATGTGCCGACGAATGAACTCCGCACCCTCGCGAGCGCCTTGCCTGGGATCCTTGAGGCAACATTCCCACTCCAGAACGGCCCAGGAATCGTAGTTGTACTGCGCCATCTTCGAGAAGATCGTGGAAAAGTCCACCTGCCCGTCTCCGAGAGAGCGAAACCGCCCGGCAAGGGAAAGCCAGGGCTGAAAGCCCGAATAGACACCCTGCCGACCGTCCGGCCTGAGCTCCGCATCCTTCACATGAAAGGCGCGGATATATTCGTGATAATTGTCGATGAAAGCGAGGTAGTCGAGACCCTGTAGAAGGAAGTGGGATGGATCGTAGTTGATCG
>JASHVY010000221.1 GCA_030044345.1 Acetobacteraceae bacterium
CTGCTGCAGGCCGCCCAGGTGATCCAGGCGATGGTCCAGCCTGCCGGGTTCGATCTCAAGATCCAGGCGATGGAGTTCGCTTCATCATTGGCCGCCGGGCGAGCAGGAGATTTTCAGGCCTACATGATCCTCTGGTCCGGCCGTGCGGATGCGGATGGCAATATCTATTCGTTCCTGCATACGGGCTTCGGCTTCAATTATGGCGGCTTCTCCGATCCCGTGGTGGACAGGCTGCTCGATCAGGCGCGGCTCACCACGAATATCGCCAAGCGGCGGGATATCTATGGGCAGCTCTGGGCCGAGGAGCGGAAAGAGATGCCGATCCTCTATCTCTGGGCGCTCGGCAATATCGTCGGCATGAAGAAGACCCTGACGGGCTTTCAACAGGTGCCGGACGGGATCATTCGCCTCCAGGGACTGGAAATGGCGAAATCCGACGGAGCGAATTAAGCGAGCGAAGGTGATGCGCGGCTATCTCGGCTCCCGGCTCGCTCAGGTTTTGCCGACCCTCTTTCTCGTCAGCATCATCGTCTTCGGGTTGCAGCAGCTCATGCCGGGCGATCCGGCTCTGACCATCGCCGGAGAGAGCGCGGGCGACCCCCAGCTCGTCGCGCAGATCCGCAATGAGCTGATGCTGAACCGGCCGATCCCCGTGCAATATCTCCACTGGCTCGGTGACCTGGTGCACGGGAATCTCGGCTATAGCTGGCGGCTTCAGGAGCCGGTCGCCGCGCTGGTCGCGCAGAAGCTGCCGGTCACGGCGCAGCTTGCGGTCATGGCGTTCTTCTTCGCCGTGATCATCGGCGTGCCGATGGGAATCCTTTCGGCCGTCAAGCGGAACACTGCCTGGGACTGGCTCGCCAATGGGGTCGGGCTCTTCGGGCTTTCCATCCCGACCTTCTGGCTCGGCATCATCATGATCTTGGTGGTTTCGGTCTGGCTCGGCTGGCTGCCGCCTTCGGGCTATGTGCCGCTGGCGCAGAATTGGGTGCGCTCGCTCGCAACAACCGTGATGCCGGCTTTCGTCCTCGGCAATGCAATCGCTGCGATCCTGATGCGCCACACGCGGAGTGCGATGCTGGTCGCCCTGGGGCAGGATTATGTCCGCACCGCGCGGGCCAAAGGCCTCTCCGAGCGGGTGGTGGTGCTGCGCCACGCGCTGCGCAATGCGCTGATCCCGGTGGTGACGCTGGGCGGGCTGCAGCTCGGCACGCTGCTCTCCGGTGCCGTGCTCACCGAGCAGGTTTTCTCCGTGCCGGGGTTCGGCAAGCTCGTCGTGGATGCGGTCTTCAACCGCGACTATCCGGTGATCCAGGGCGTGGTGCTGGTGACGGCGCTGCTCTATGTCGTGCTCAATCTGCTCACCGACCTGCTCTATCTCCTGATCAACCCGCGAATGCGTCAGGGATGAGCGGCGCTGCGCTCGCCCCCTCCCTTCCCGTTCCGGAGAGCCCGGCACGGGTCGCGCTCAGGCGGTTTTTCACCCACCGCTCGGCGATGCTGGGCCTCCTCCTCTGCCTTCTTTTCGTCGCGATGGCGGTGGTGGCGCCGCTGATCTCGCCCGTGAGCCCGACCGCCACCGACTGGTCCGCAATCCGCCAGCCGCCCTCCTGGACGCACTGGATGGGCACGGACGAAATCGGCCGCGACGAGCTGGCACGGGTGATCTTCGGCGCCCGCGCGAGCCTGCTGGCCGGCGTGGTCTCGGTGCTCATCGCCGCGGTCATCGGCGTGCCGGCGGGGCTCGCGGCAGGCTTTGCACGCGGCAAGACGGACGCGGCACTGAGCCGGATCGTCGATGCGATGCTGGCGATCCCGTTCCTCGTGCTGGCGATTGCGCTCGCGGCCTTCCTCGGCCCGAACCTGCGCAATGCGATGATCGCGATCGGCATCACCACCGCGCCGATCTTCATGCGGGTCGCACGCGGCGCCACCATGGACGTGATGACCCACGACTATATCGAAGCCGCTCGGGCCGTGGGCAATCGCCCCTGGCGGGTGGCAGTCCGGCACGTGATGCCGAACATTTTTCCGCCGATCCTGGTGCAGGGCACGCTCTCCATCGCGACCTCGATCATCGCCGAGGCGAGCCTTTCCTTTCTCGGGCTCGGCGAACAGCCGCCCACGCCCGCCTGGGGATCGATGCTGAACGCCGCCCAGCAATTTCTCACGCAGGCGCCATGGCTCGCGATCTTTCCGGGTGCGGCGATCTTTCTCACCGTCCTCGGCTTCAACCTGGTCGGCGACGGGCTCAGGGACGCGCTCGACCCTCGATGATCATGTCCCACGATC
Source organism: Acetobacteraceae bacterium (assembly GCA_030044345.1). GTDB lineage: Bacteria > Pseudomonadota > Alphaproteobacteria > Acetobacterales > Acetobacteraceae > JAKAWQ01. The sequence goes on from JASHVY010000221.1 coordinate 2,293, forward strand.
ATGTCCCTCGGGGGACATAATCATCGGATCACGACCATCGGGTCACGACGATCCCGTCTTCGGCTGACCAGCACCCTGGAGCAGGTTGGCAAAGAACTGCCGCCATGGCTCGAGGGCGGAAGCATCCGGCAGCCACATCCGGAACAGCGCCTCGGGCTGCATCGCCGCGAGGCTTGCCTTGAGCCGCTGTTCCACCTCCTTGAGCATCGCCTCCTGAAGCGGCTTCACGTCCGGCAGGCCGAAAAAGGCGCGCGCCTCCTCCGGCGTGCAATCGACATCGAGGGTGATTTTCACGAACGCCCGTCCTCCCTGGCCTTCTTCCTCAGATTTGCTACGGAAGCGAGCGAGCCCAAGAGCCGTGCAAGGCTCGCGCCGATGCGTGTCATCGCCTCGTCCCAGGGGACGAGGGCGAAGCGGTCGAGTTCCGGCAAGATCGTGCCCTCCCTGGTTATGAAAGTGGACGTGCAGCGGAGCGTCGCAGGATCGGGAAGTGTTTCCGGCATCCAGGCAAAGAGAAAAATATCCTTGCCACGGAGATAAGGATGTCGCCCGAGCGTGATGAGCGCGTTCCGAGGAGGCACGAGGCCCGTCTCCTCGCGGAGCTCGCGGAGCGCGGCCTCGGCGAACCCCTCTCCGGGCAGGGCGACACCCTTGGGGATGTCCCAGCGCGGAGAGCGGGTGGCGTGGCCGAGGAGCAGGCGCGCGCCGTCCGTGACGAGCACCCCGCTGCTGACGACGGGGGCAGCAGGCCGCTGCGCCGTCGTGGAGTTGGCTTCGGGATGGGAAGACGGATCGGGCTTGGTCACCCGCCCAATCTAGATCAATATGGCTTCTGGTGGATCACGGAGCGATCCGCCCAAGCCATAAAATTGATCGAGAAAATAAAGCGTGATCACCGAAAATGTGAATCACGCGGGAAAACAAAGGGCTGGATGGGCCTGATGCAAAGGGCGTTCCGGCGGCACCGGGGTTCCTGCGGCGCACCCCTGAGGCGGACCGCTTCAGCCATCCCGCTTGGACCATATTGATTTGGGCTTGGCCTCAAGCCATCTGCGGGCGTGAATCGCTCCGGAACGCCGGAGCCAGGAGAAGACCCGGGAGAAGACAAGGATGCCGCGTTCGTCCGCCTCTTCACGCGGCGCTCCCTCTCCGTCTCGAGACCTGATGCGAACCGTGCTCGACAATATGGGCGAGGGAGTCATCCTGTTCGACCCCGCGTTCCGGGTGCGTCTTCTCAATCCCCAATTCCTGGCTCTTGCGGAATGCCCTCCCGAGATCGCGCATATCGGCGCTCCGGGAGAGGCTATCATCCGCTTCCTGGCGAAACGCGGCGATTTCGTCTCTTCGGGCAATCTGGATGAGATCGTACGCGGGCATATTGCCGCGATGCGTGGATCCGGTGGCATGCGTCAGGACCGACGCACCGCGAGCGGACGGCATGTCGAATTCACCGCCAGCCCGCTCGCCGATGGCAATCTGCTGATGATCTGGCGGGATATCACGGAGCGCAAATGGGTCGAGGA